>NZ_JBEOXR010000024.1:0-107756 GCF_040296665.1 Streptomyces sp. NPDC002057 | reverse complement strand
GCGCCCCACACCCCCGCCGGGGCCGGCCCCTCCGCCCCCCCCCCGCGGAGCGGCCCGGCCGTGCCCGCCCCCCGGCCGGGCGGCGGCCGGGCCCCCTCGACACGTGGGGGGCGGCCGGCCCCCTCCGAAGGGTGCGGCGGCCGGGCCGCCGCACACCGAACCGACCAGGAGTACCCGATGGACACCGCAGTCCCCACCCCCACCCGCCCGAGCGGTCAGCCGCTGCTGCACCAGAAGGGCGCCGAGACGCAGGCGTTCGGCACGCTCACGCAGCTGCCGATCGGCCTCGGCCACGACACCCGCATGTACGCCTGTCAGCGGCTGAACCGTGTCCTCGCCGACACGCAGATCCTGTACTCGCTCTACAAGAAGCACCACTGGCTCATGCGCGGTGCGACCTTCTACTCGCTCCACCTCATGCTGGACCAGCACGCGCAAGCCCAACTGGCCGTCGTGGACGCGCTGGCCGAGCGGATCCAGAGCCTCGGCGGTGTCGCGGTCGGAGACCCCCGCCATGTCGCGGAGCTCACGTCCGTCCCCCGTCCGCCGGACGGCGTGGAGAAGGTGCCCGTGATGCTGTCGCGCCTCCTCGACGCGCACGAGCGGATCCTGATCGACGCGCGGGACGCCGCCGCCCGCATCTCGGCCGAGGGCGACGAGGGCAGCACCGACCTGCTCGTCTCCGACGTCATCCGCACCGGAGAGGCACAGGTGTGGTTCCTGGCCGAGCACCTCGTGGACACCCCCCTGGTGCGCGGCTGATGGAGGCGTACGGCCTCTGAGGCGCGGGGCCGGTCCGGACCCTCGCCGACGCCTCGGCCTCGACCGGAAGCCATCCGCCGCCCGTCACCCCACGCCTCGGCGTCGGCCGAAGCCACCCGCCATCCACCGCGCTCACGTCCCCAGTCCACCCCTAGACCATCCCCCCGCCCCGCCCCACCAAGGAGAGCCCGTCATGCCCAGCAAGCCCATCCTCGAACCCGCCGCCCAGGCCTTCGCCGACGCCACCGCCCAGCCGCCGTACCTCTACCAGATCCCCGTGGCGGACGGCCGCAAGGCCGTGGACGACGTCCAGAGCGGCGAAGGTGTCCCCCTGCCCGCCGTCGACGAGGAGTGGTTCACCGTCCACGGCGGTCCGACCGGTGACGTCCGCGTCCGGATCGTCCGCCCGCACGGAGCCACCGGCCCCCTCCCCGTCGTCCTCTACCTCCACGGCGCCGGTTGGGTCTTCGGCAACGCCCACACCCACGACCGGCTCGTCCGCGAACTCGCCGTGGGCACCGGGGCGGCTGTGGTCTTCCCCGAGTACGACCTCTCGCCCGAGGCCCGCTACCCCGTCGCGATCGAGCAGAACTACACCGTCGCCCAGTGGATCGCGCGCGAGGGACACCACAAGGAGCTCGACGGCACGCGGATCGCCGTCGCGGGCGACTCGGTCGGCGGCAACATGACCGCCGCCCTCACCCTGATGGCCAAGCGGCGCGGCGACGTCCGCCTCGCCCAGCAGGTCCTCTTCTACCCGGTCACCGACGCCGCGTTCGACACCGGCTCGTACCACGACTTCGCCGAGGGCTACTTCCTCCGCCGTGACGCCATGAAGTGGTTCTGGGACCGATACACGACCGAGGAGGCCGAGCGCGCCCAGATCACCGCCTCGCCGCTGCGCGCCACCACCGAGGAGCTGACCGGACTGCCGCCCGCCCTCGTCATCACCGCCGAGGCCGACGTCCTGCGCGACGAGGGCGAGGCGTACGCGGCGAAGCTCCGCGCCTCGGGTGTCCCGGTCACCGCGCTGCGCGTGCAGGGGACCATCCACGACTTCGTCATGCTGAACGCGCTGCGGGAGACGCGGGCCGCCGAACTCGCCATCGGTCTCGCGGTCGACACCCTGCGCAAGGCCCTGGCGTGACCGGGCCGACGACGAGCATGCCGGTGGCGGGCCTCGTACCCGCCCCGCGGCGTGAACAGCGGCAGGCCGACCTGCTGGTCCGCAACGCGAAGGTGTTCACCGGTGACCCGGGCCGCCCCGCGGCCCACGCCGTCGCCGTCCGCGACGGCAGGATCGCGGCCCTCGGCGACGACCACGACCTCGCCCACCTCGTCGGGCCGGGCACCCGGGTCGTGGACGCGCTGGGCCGACGGGTGGTCCCCGGCCTCAACGACTCGCACCTGCATGTCATCAGAGGCGGCCTGAACTACGTCCTGGAACTCCGCTGGGACGGGGTACGCAGCCTCCGCCACGCCCTCGCCATGCTGCGCGAGCAGGCCGGCCGCACCCCTAAGGGGCAGTGGATCCGGGTGGTCGGCGGCTGGACGGCCGAGCAGTTCGCCGAGCGCAGGATGCCGACGGTCGCCGAGCTGAACGCCGCCGCGCCCGACACCCCGGTGTTCGTCCTGCACCTGTACCAGTCGGCCCTGATGAACCGCGCGGCGGTGGCGGCGGCCGGGTTCACCCGCGACACCCCCGACCCGCGCGGCGGCCAGATCGTCCGGGGCCGGGACGGCGAGCCCACCGGCGTCCTGCTCGCGGCGCCGGGCGCCCTCGTCCTGTACTCGACCCTGGCCAGGGCGCCGGTCCTGGACGAGGCCGACAAGCGCACCTCGACCCGTCACTTCCTGCGCGAGCTGAACCGGTTCGGACTCACGTCGGCGGTCGACGCCGCCGGAGGGTTCCAGAGCTTCCCCGACGACTACGCCACGGTCGCCGATCTCGCCGCGTCGGGGCAGCTGTCCCTGCGGATCGCCTACCACCTCTTCCCGCAGACGGCAGGTCAGGAGCTCGCCGACCTGAAGCGCTGGACGGAGACGGTCAGGCCGGGGGACGGGGACGAGTGGCTGCGGCTCAACGGCGCGGGCGAGAACCTGACCTGGTCCGCCGCCGACTTCGAGAACTTCTCCGAACCGAGGCCCGAGCTCGCCGAGGGGTACGAGGCGGAGTTCGAGCAGGCCGTGCGGCTCCTGCTGGAGAACGGCTGGGGGTTCAGGCTCCACGCGACCTACGACGAGACGATCCGCCGCGATCTCGCCGTCTTCGAGAAGCTCGCCGCGGAGGGGCTCTTCCCGGGCGGCAACCGCTGGCTCTTCGACCACGCGGAGACCGTCTCCGGGCACAGCCTCGACCGGATCGCGGCCCTCGGCGGAGCCCTGTCCGTCCAGAACCGCATGTCCTTCCAGGGCACGGCCTTCCTCGGCCGCTACGGCGCCGACGCCGCCGCCCACACGCCCCCGGTCCGGGCCATGCTCGACCGGGGCCTGACCGTGGCCGCCGGGACCGACGCCACCCGCGTCTCCTCGTACAACCCGTGGGTCGCGCTCCACTGGCTGGTGACCGGGCGGACCGTCGGCGGCACGACGCTCCGGCCGGCCGCGAACCTCATCGACAGGGAGACCGCCCTCGGCCTCTACACCCGTGGCGGCGCCCGGCTCACCGGCGAGCAGGACGTCAAGGGCATCCTGCGCGAAGGCTTCTTCGGCGACCTCGCGATCCTGTCCGACGACTTCCTCACCGTGCCCGAGGACGCCATCCCGGACATCGAGTCCGTGCTCACCGTCGTCGGCGGCCGCATCGTCCACGCGAGCGCGGAGTACGAGGGGCTCGACGAGGCCGTCCCGCCGGTACGCCCGGAGTGGAGCCCGGTGGCCCACTTCGGCGGCTACCAGAGCGGCGCCCGCCAGGCGTCGCTCGTGGCCGAGGCCGTCGCCGAGTCCGAGCGGCATCGCCGATGGCGCGTCGCCCGCGGCTCAGGTCCCGAAACACCTCCGCCGTTCCACGACCCCTGCTTCGCGCACTGAACGAGGGATCCCATGAGTACAGCCTCCGCCGGCGCCGCCGACGCGCCGGACCCCCGGCCGGACACACCTCCGGGGCGCCGCTTCGAACCGGACCTCCGGTCGATGACGCGCATCACCCTGCACCCCATCGCCTCACCCATGCCCCTGGGCTTCTTCACGGTCGCGATCGCCTCCGTGATGACGGGATGCCTGCAACTCGGCATCCTCGGTCCCGGGGCCCGGGTCGCCGTCGCCCTGTGCGTGCTGCCCGCCTTCGCCCTGCAGTTCCTCGTGAGCGTCCTGGCCTTCGGTGCCCGCGACGTGATCGCGGCGACGCTGATGGGCGTCTTCGCCGGAAGCTGGCTGGCCTACGCGCTCGTCATGGTCAGCGGCGCGGCCGACGGCCCGCGCGTGCTCGGCGTCCTCAACCTGGCGTTCCTCTGCTTCGGCGCGCTGATGACGGCGGTGACGCGGGCCAAGCGGGCCCTCTGGCTCGTCCTCGCGGTCTCGCTGCCCCGCTGGGCGGCCACCGGCCTGGCGGGTCTCACCGGCGCGGAATGGCTCACCCGCACCTCCGGGGTCCTCGGCCTGCTGGTGGCGCTCGTCGCGATGTACGCGGCGTTCGCCCTGATGCTGGAGGACATGCGCAGCGAGGAGGTCCTCCCCATCGGCCGCAGCGGCCCGGCCCACACGGCGGTGGAGGGCGACCTCGCCGTCCAGCTCCGCAACCTGGAACGCCAGGCGGGCGTGCGCCGCACGCTCTGAGCCACCGCCACCGGGTGTCCCGGCCCCGGGCCGGGACACCCGGGACCCGGGGCTCTCACCCCACGGCGAAGGCTGCCACCAGGAGGGCTGGTCCGGGGCCCTCAAGGCCGGACGGGCGGCATCAGATCGCTCTCGCTGACGGTGTACGTCAGCGGCGGGTAGACGAAGTCCGTCTCGTTGTTCTCACGGCGCCGCAGCCGGTAGAACTCGTGCCGCTGCTCCTCGTCCGCCGGCACGAGGCGCGCGCCCTGCGGAAGGAACGCGTCCCCGTCGCGGAACCGGACGTAGGTCTTCGACGTCCGGAACGTCACCCCCAGCCATTCGTTGTCCGCCGCCGGGGCGGGAGCGTCCAGCACGATTCTGTGCCTGAACAGCCGATTGGTGTCGACGGAGAACGCGACGACACCGTGGTGGGCGAGGGGGATCTCGAACGTCTCGCCGCCGGGTTCCTTCGACTCGAAGATCAGCTTCCTGGGCGGGCCCGCTTCGGGATGCCGATAGCAGGAGAGGACGGCGATGAACGACCCGTCGGCCAGATCGAGGGCCTGGTCGGAGTGGCCGCCCATGGTCCGGTAGGCGTTCGTGTAACGCTCGACGAGCGCGTTGTTGAATCCGACCGGGAGCGCCGCACGTTCCCGAATCTCTCGGGCCAGCCGTTCGTGCACCGCCCGGAAAGGCTGCGCCGGGCCGCCGTATCGCGTGGTGGTACGGACGAGAGGCACCCCGCCCGCCGCGTCCGTCCTGGTGAGCACGGCGCCGCGCCGGCCCTTTCCCGTGTCCTCCAGGTGAGCCGACGCGGACAGCTCCGCGAAGAGGTCCTCCCCGGTCGGCAGGGCGTACGAGAGGACCGCGTCCGGGATCCTAGACCCGGGGCGCAAGGTAGTCCCCCGTGTTCATGCTGAAGGGGAACGCGTCGCCGTAGTCGATGAAGGACGACGTCCTGTTCTCCTCGGCGTACAGCCTGCGCAGCTCGTCCATGCCGGACGGTGTGGGCGGCCCCAGTCTCACCAGATCTCCGGCCCTGTCGAGGAACGTGTGACCGTCCCGGTGAACGGCCTCGGTGCTCGAACAGCGCACCACGTATCCCAGGCGGGTCGGGAGCAGCTCGGCGTCCAACGGCGAGGGCCGGATCTCGTGCGTGTACAGGCGGTTGGTGGAGAGCGGCACGAAGAACACGGAGCCGGGGTGGAGCGTGACGGTGAACCGCGGGGGGAGTGCGACGCCGTCGTGTCGTGCGGCCGGCTCCTTGAGGCGGAAGTGGAGCCTGGTCAGCCCGCTGGTCCCCTTCACGCCGTGGCCGAAGGGGTCGTCGGCCAGGGGCCGCAGCCGGTCCAGCCGGTCGTAGAAGGTGCAGAAGGCCATGAGGCCGTTGACGGGCATGTCCTTGGTCTTGTCGGCGTGGGCCGAGATCCTGGCCTTGGACTGCTTGCGCCCGGCCGTGGCAAGGGTGTTGTGGTAGATCTGCGCCAGGACGTGGTTCAGCGGTGCCTGGTCCCGGAAGACGGTGGCGGCCTCGTGGTTCAGGGCCTCGACGATGTGGGTGTCGGTCGGGCGAAAGCCCTCGGTCGGCCCCGAGAGGTTCGTGGAGCACCGGAGCAGCCGGAAACGCAGTGCGTCACCGCTCCGTGTGACGGCCGTCAGGTAGATCCCGCTGCGGTGGGCCGTCCCGGGCTTGGTGGACTCCGTCAGGGACTGGAACGCGTGCTCCGCGCGGATCCGTCCGAAGTGGTCGGCGTCGATGTCGAAGAACCGGCGGTAGTACACGCCGACGCCGTGCACGCGGAGGGGGAGCCGGCCGACGCCGACGAGGGGCCACGCCCTGTCGACGTCCTCGTGGTAACCGTGTGACAGCTCCCGGACGACGCACACCCGGGCGGCGGCGTCCAGCGGGCGGTCGCCCATCCCGGAGATGTCACCACACAGGTAGACGGTCTTCCCCGCGAGGTCGTGCGAACCGGCGGCAAGCTCCTCCGGCGTGATGACGGACCCGAGGAAGTCCCTGATCAAGCCGGAGTCCCGCAGCGCCGAAGGCGCGACCAGGACGGTGCCCGTCTCGTCGACGCGGGCTTCCGTCGGCTCTGTCGTGTGCATCGAACAGTACCTGCCATTCCACCGCCCCCACGGACGGCACGGGAGGGGGCGGGCCTACGCTTCGTCGGCCACGGGGTCGGCGGAGGACGGGACCGCCCTCCTTCTGCGGTACACCACCACCCCGCACACGGCGAGGAGCAGGACGGCCACGGCCGACACGCCGAGCGCCGTCCGCTCGGCGAAGAGCCTTCCCAGCACTTCGAGCGCACCGAGCCCCAGCGTCCCGTAGATCAGCGCCCAGGCCGCTCCGCCCACGAACAGGGCGGGGAGGTAGCGCGGCAACGGCATGCGCATGCTGCCCGCGAGGAAGTTGGCGGCGGTCTGGAACCCGATGGTCAGGAAGGAGACGGCCACCACCGGCGCGCCCCACCGCTGGATCGCCCGTTCGGCGCGCTGGAACTTCGCCGAAGAGATCCGTCCGGCGAACCTGCTGCGCCGGGCGCCGGCGCCCGCGAGCCATCCGACGGCGAACGTCCCTCCGGCGCGGAGCAGGACGATGACGTACAGGGCTCCGGCCGTGAGCGCGATCTTACCCACGACGCCTCCTCATGGACGCCGGGCCGAAGCCCGCCTCCCTCGTCACCCGCATGGGCGTCCCATCTCACCGGGCGCGCGAAGCGCGCAAGCCCGGTCACCGTCTCTCACCTGCGCCCCGCCTCTGCCGTTCCGACCTCTGGGATACCACCTGCGGCGCCCGCACCCGAACCGCGCGCCAGGCAAGGTCAGCCTAACCGAACGGGTATACGGCGGATACAGGGCACCGGCCCACCGGGGTCCGTCGCGACTCGCCCGCCCCCCACGCGGTGCCCCGGGGCGCACTCCCGCCACCGCGCGCCGTACGGGTGCGATCTGGACATTCCTGGTTCGGCGGAGTCGGCATCGCACGCCGTCGGCCTGCGTCCCCTTCGGGGGAACGCACCGGATCCGGCCGAGGCGCTCCGGAGTGCGCCCCCTGTGCACCCGGTGCCGTGTTCTCCCGGGTGCGGCAAGGGCAGAGGGGTGAGGGTGGCTGCTCGCGTCGTGCACCCCTGGCACGACGGAGGACCGAAGGGGTGGGAATGATACGAGTGACGGTGGTCTACGAGGCGCAGCTCCTGCGGACCGCGCTGGTGGAACTGCTGCGGTCGAGCGGGGTGATGGTGGTCTCCTCGCTGCCCCGATGGCCGCACGGCCCGGCGTCGGGGATGTCGGAGCCCGACGTGTACGTCGCGGACGCCGAGTGTCTGCCACCCACGGCGATGCGGCCCGCGGTCGCCGCCGCACCGGCGTCGGGAGAGGGCCGGGCGGGCCGTTCGGCCCTGCTGGCCCTCGTCCCCGGGCAGCGGCCGGGGGTGCTGCGACGGGCCCATGCCGCGGGGGCGACCGGCTTCGTCGACAAGAACGGCCCGAAGTGTCGATTACTGGAGGCCGTGCACCGTCTGGCCAAGGGGGAGCGCTTCATCGACGACACGCTCGCGGTCGGGTTCCTCCAGGCCGCGGAGATGCCCCTGACCCGGCGTGAGCTGAGCGTTCTCTCGCTGGCCGCCGGCGGAGCGCCGGTCGCCGAGATCGCCGCGACGCTCTTCCTGACCAAGGGCACGGTCCGCAACTACATGGCGAGCGTCATCCGCAAGGTCGGCGCCCGGAACCGCGTGGACGCCATCCGGATCGCCCAGGGCGCCGGGTGGACCTGACCGGCCCGGCGGCGTCCCCGCGGTCCGGTCCGCTCACCCCTGGACCTCGCTCCAGTGTCCCACCAGGTCGCGGTAGAGAGCGGAACGCACGAGCAGCTCCTCGTGCGTTCCGTACGCGGCCCGGGTGCCGTCGAGGACGAGGACCCTGTCCGCTCGGAGCGCCGACGACAACCGGTGGGCCACCACGACCAGGGTTCCCGGCCGTGCGCTCAGGGCGTGCTCGGCCGTGGCCTCCGCGACGGGGTCCAGGTGGCAGGTCGCCTCGTCGAGCAGCAGCAGCGGGGCGGCGGCCAGATGGGCGCGCCCCAGCGCGATCAGCTGGCGTTCGCCGAGGGACAGGGCGTCGGGCGTCAGCGTACGGTCGAGCCCGCCCACCCGGTCGACGAGCGGCTCCAGGGCGAGCGCGTCCACGGCCCCGTCGACGGCTGCCCGGCCGGCGTCGGGCCGCAGATACCGCAGGTTGTCCCGCAGGGTGCCCGTGAAGACGTACGCCTCCTGGGGGATCAGCACGCGCAGGGCGGTGAGCTCCGGGGGCGGGCAGGCCGCGACCGCTCGGCCGAAGAGCCGTACGTCGCCCTGATCGGGTGCGAGCATGCCCGCCGCGACGTGCAGCAGGGTCGACTTGCCGATGCCGCTCGGGCCGACGACGGCGAGGTGCTCACCCTGCTCGACGGTCAGTTCCAGCGCGTCCAGTACGGGGCGGGCCCCGGGACCGTACGCGGCTCGTACGCGGCGCAGTTCCAGCGCCGCGGTCGCCCGGCCCGTACGGCGCGGGGCGGGCGGGGCGGCGGCGGGGGGAGGGGTCGCGGGCAGCGGCCGGGTGAGCCGGTCGAGGACGACGAAGAGCCGCGCGCCCGCGGCGCCCAGGACGGTCATCAGCGTGTGCAGGGCGGGGAGCAGCGACTGCAGGACGTAGGTGAGCGCCCCCACCACGGCTCCGGCCGTGACGCCCTGGCGGAGGAGCCACGGCGCCGTGGCGAGCAGCAGGAGCACCGGCAGCTGTCCGGCCGTCGCCACGGAGAACGTGCGGACGGCCGCCCAGCGGGCCAGGGCGCGCTGGGCGGCCGCCGCCTCGTCGACGGCACGGCGGTTCCGCGCGGCGGTCGCCTCCTGGGCGCCGCAGGCCACGGTGTCCCGCAGGGCGGTGCGGGTGATCTCGGCGCGCCGGCCGACGACCTCGTCCGCGTCGAGGTACCGGTGCTGGGCCCGCGCCATGGGCCGCAGGGAGGCCGTGAACAGGGCGAGGCCCAGGACCAGGGGAGGGAGCACGACGAGGAGGAACTGCGGCGCGAGCGACAGCAGGCCGGCGAGGGCCCCCGCGGCGACGAAGACGAACGAGCGGGTGGCGAGCACCAGTCCGGCGAAGCTGTCCCGGGCGATCTCGGTCTGACTCGTCAGCCGGGACACCGCGGTGGCGTCCGCGCCCGCGCCCGCGGTGGTCGCGGTGCGCAGGGCGCGTACCACCGACCCCCGGACGAGCTGGTCGCGCAGCGGTTCCGTGAGGTGGGGGAGCTGGGCGAAGACCCCCCGGACGACGGGAGCGCCGAGCAGGACGGCCACGGCGGCCCCCGCCAGCCAGAGGAGCCCGGTCGAGGGAGCGCCCCGCAGGAATCCGTCGTCGAGGGAGCGGGCCACGCAGTAGCCGCCGAGGAAGGTCTGCGCGGATTCGGCGGCCGACCACGCCGCCAGTTTCGCCAGGACGCCCTTGCGGCGCAGGAGGAAGGACCGGAGCGAGGCCGTGACGCGCCGGGCCGTGTCCGTCTCTCCGGAGGCGGTCGCCGGTGCCGGAGGGTCTGTCGCCTCCGTCGTCGCCGGTCCCTCCGCCCGCCCTGTGCCCGGAGTCACTCGCCCGCTCCCGTCCCCGAGACGGCGGGCAGGGCGCCGGAGCCGGCGGACGCCGGGAGGCCGTCCGGCCCGGCGGACGAACGCCGGACGTCCGCCGGCGGGGCCTCCGCCGTGAACACCGCGCGGTACTCCGGTTCCTCCCAGAGCAGGCTGTGCGGTCCGGACCTCCGCACGCGGCCCGCCTCCATCCAGACCACCACGTCGGCCCGGGCGGCGGTGGACACCCGGTGGGCCACGATCAGCCTGGTGCGGGTGCGTGACGTCGTGGCGAGGGCGATCTCCACCTGCCGTGCGGTGGCCGTGTCGAGGCTCGACATCGCGTCGTCGAGGATCATCAGCCGGCTCCTGCCCATGAACGCCCGGGCCAGTCCGAGGCGTTGGGCCTCGCCGCCGGAGAGCGGGGCGTCGTCCACCGGGGTCCCGTAGCCCAGCGGCAGCAGTCGGACGAAGGTGTCGGCGCAGGCCGCCGCCGCTGCCTCCCGGACCCTCGCGGCCGTGGCGGGGCCCGGGGCGGGCCCGGTCCCGGCGGCCAGCGCGGCGCCGACCGTGGGGGTGGCGCCGCCGTCGAAGACGGGACGCGCGAAGGCGTACGAGGTCGCCCCGCGCAGTTCCGCGCGGGACAGCTCGGCCAGGTCGACTCCGTCCAGGAGGACGCGCCCGGCGTCGGGGTCGGTCAGCCGGCCCGCGACGGCCGCCAGGGTGGACTTGCCCGCTCCGGAGCGTCCCACGACGGCGACCGTCGACCCGCCGCCGATCGCGAGCGTCACGTCCGTGATCAGGGGGACGCCGTCGCGCGTCACCCGCACTCCCCTCAGCTCCAGGTCCCCGGGCGCGCCGGCCGGCAGGGCGGCGGAGCCGTGCGGCATCGGCGCCAGATCGGCGAGTTCGGCGGTGCGGCGGCCCGCGCTGCGGGCTCGCACCAGGGTGCCGAGCGGCGCCGCGATGCCTCCGATCCCGGCGGCGAGCGCCGCGTAGCGGGAGGCGGCGAGCAGTTCGCCGACGCTGACCTCACCCGCGGCGAGACCGACCCCCGCCACCGCGACGACGGCCGTGGTGAGCAGGGGGAGCAGGACACCGCTCCGCGCCACGGCGCGGCCGTGGACGAGCCACATGCGCGTGCCGTACCGGGTCATGTCCGGCAGCGGGGCGAGGACGCGCTCCTCCTCGTGCCGTGCCGTGCCGGCGGCGGCGATGGTACGGGCGCCGCCCAGCGCCTCGGCCAGCCGGGCGGCGACGGCGCCCTGCGCCCGCTGGTAGTGGCCGACCGAGTCGGAGGACTGGGTGGCGAACGCGCGCAGCAACAGCAGGAGCAGCGGCATTCCGGCCACGAAGACGGCGGCGGTCCAGGGGTGGATGAGCGCCAGGGCCACGAGGGCTCCGATCGGCACGAGCACGGACGACACCGAGCTCGCGAGAGCCGCCGGGGCGGTGCCGCTGTCGGTGGCGTTGACGCACAGCCGGGCGGCGACGTCGCCGCCCGAGTGGGGCGCTGCCCGGTGCGGCGCGGTGCCGAGGAGGCCGGCCAGGGCGCGCAGCCGGATCCAGGCGGTGGCGCGGGCGTTGGCGAGCTGCGTCAGGAGCACCGAGCCGGTCTCCAGGAGGACTTCCGCCGCGAGCAGTACGGCGGTCCACAGCAGCCACGTCCCGGCCCCGGGCTGGTGACGCAGCAGCAGGTCCAGGGTCCTGCCGGCGAGCGCGGGTACGGCGAGCGAGCAGGCCGCGCCGGCGACCGAGCAGAGCAGCAGCAGCGCGGTGGTGCCCGCTGTGTGCCGTACGGCGCCGCGGAGCAGCCGGTCGGAGCCGGTCGGCGAGGCCATCCGATCCCCTCTCTTCCCCTCCGGGAGCGACGTTCGGGCCGGGCCGCCGGAGCCCGGCCCCGACGGCCGGAGCCCCGGGAGCGGTGCTCCCGGGGCCCCGTGACTTCTCACCGGCGCTCGGGGCGCTGTGCGGGAAGCCGGATCAGCTCAGTTACAGGTGGTGATGCTGAGGCTGCTGTCACCGCAGAGGAGCAGGCTCGCGCGGCTGCCGGTCTCGACATCGCCGATGGCCTCGTCCTTGGGGGTCTCCAGCGACTGAAGGTCGAAGAGGTTCATGATCGTTTCCTTTCGTAGGGGACGGGTGGTGCGGGGCGACCCCGTCACGGGGCCGGTTCGTGGGGCCGCGGAAGCGGCGGAAGGAACGGCAGGTGGGCCGGGCGGTCGCCCAGCGCCGCCGCGAGGGCGAGCAGGACGCCCGCGGTGCCGGTGGAGAGGTCCATGGAGAGGCGCATCATCTGCTCGCCGGGGAAGGCGAGCCGACCCTGGTAGGACATGGCGTGCCAGCTCAGGCAACCGACCTGGCGGCGCACGTCCTCCGGTGTCGTACCGGGCCCGCCGACGTTCGTACGGGCGAGGTGGAGCACCATCCCGGCGACGCCGCGGAAGAGGCCCGGCTGGGCGTAGAAGGTGGCCTGCGCCGCCCGCACGATCTCGTGGCGCGCCCGGTCCAGGGCGTCGTCGCGCCGGTGGAGCAGGTAGTCGTCGATCACCATGCCGATGCCCACGCTGCCGGCGCCGAGGTACGGCATCGTGCGCCAGCCCTCGTCGACCTGGAGGGTCCCGGAGGCGCCGCGGACGCAGCGGCTCAGGTCGTCGTGGAGCGCCTCGGCGGCGAGGTCGAGGAGGGCGGTGTCCCGGGTGCGTTCGTAGAGCCGTACGAACAGCAGGGCCCGTCCGGCGGAGCCGTGCAGGAGCCCGGTGCGCATCTTGCCGGCCGCCCCCGGTGTCCGGGCGGGCGCCCGGAGCGGACGGGCGGAGAGCTCGGCGCATCGCAGGGCCGCCGCGTGGAGGCCGCTCTCACCGGTGGCGGTGGCCAGGGCGTCCAGGGCGAGGCCGATACCGGCCGTCCCTCCGTACAGGTCGGGGGCGAGGCCCTCGTGGTCCTGTGCGAGGGCGAGTGCGGCCAGGTCGAGCGCGGCGGCCGTGTGCCCGAGCCGTTCGAGGGTCCACGCGACACCGGTGAGCCCGTCGTAGAAGCCGAGCGGTGTGCCGGAGTCGGGTTCCTTGGCATGCCGCAGGAGCCGGTCCTCGGCCTCCGGACATCGAGGTGCCCCGCTCTCGTTCAGGGCGTGGAGCACTCCGGCGGTGCCGTGCCCGACGGTCATGCCCCCGCCGGCCGTGGCGAACTGCGCGATGTCGCCGGGAAAGAAACGATCCTCCCTGTCGGGCGTCGCCGACGCCATGATCGCGGCCACCATGGAGTCACGGCTGTTCGGCCAGTCTCCCGGCTCCGCGGGCAGGAACCGGGAGGGGTCCGCCGGACGGTCGGGCGCCCGCAGGCCCCCGCCGGCCGGCTCGCGCGTGATCTCCCGAACCGCCTCGTCCAGGAAGGCGGGAGGCAGCGGGAACCGCGCCGCGGCGGCCTCCGCGAGGTGCGCGGCCTTGGCCCGGTCCACCGCGAGCAGACTCGTGAGCGGGATGAACAGCGCGATCCGGAGACACGCGAGGGCGTACCGGTCCACATCGAAGCCCCGCCGGTCCGCGGGCGCCACGAACCCCGGGTTGGCGACGGTCTGGCGACCGCCCTCCGAGGCGGGCTGGGCCGCCTCGAAGTCCAGCAGCACCACCGAGGACTCGTCCTCGGAGACCATGATGTTGAACAGGTGCAGGTCGTTGAAGACGATCCCGCGTGCGTGCACCGCGGCCACGGCCCGCTCGACGAGCCCGTGGATCCGCAGGGCCCACTCCGTGTACTCGGCGAGCCGCTCCGCCGGCGGATCGGCCTCCATCAGCGGATGCCGCCGCGCGAAGAAGGTGTTGAGCGGCTTTCCCTCCACGAACTCCATGGCCAGGAAGTGGTGCTCGCCCACCGTGAAGCTGTCGAGGACCTCCGGCGTGCAGGCGAGCCCCGAGAGCCGTTCCAGCGCGTCGCGTTCGCGGTGCAGCCGCGTCACGGCGTCCGCGCCGTCGGCGGCGAGACCGGCGTGGGGCCGCGCCTCCTTCAGGACGACCCGCCGCCCCGTCCGCCGGTCCCGGGCCTCGTACACCCCGCCGCCGTTGGAGAAGTGCAGGGCCTTCTCGATGTCGTACGGCATGTCCTGGACGGTCACCGCGGCCCTCGCGTCGAGGTGCGGGCGCAGGAAGGCGGGCGGGGTCACCCAGGCGGGCACGTGGAAGACGGGATCGCGCCGGTCGGGCACGAGCGTGCCGGACCCGTCCTCGACGGCCGGCCGCAGCTCCCCGTGCTCGTCGTAGCAGTGGCGGAGGGTGAAGCTGCCGTACCGCAGGTGCACGGGGCCCCGGCCCCAGCGCAGGTCGCTGAGGATGTACGGACCGGACCGGCCCTCCAGCAGCCCCGCCAGATCGGTGGCCACGCGCTCGCACTCCGCGTCGTCGGCCGGGTAGACGGTGATGAACTTGCCGCTCGCCGAGCGGTCCGCGTACTTGGCGTTGCGCTGGTGCAGCAGGTACCGGCTGGGGACGAACTTGAAGGCCACGTCCTGTCCCAGACAGTACGCACGGACCGTGGCGAGGACCGCCTCCGCGTCGTCGAGACGGGCCGAGACGTGGATCTTCCAGCCCTGCGACGGGAGCGGGTGGTCCAGGGGACGCAGGGCGAGCCAGTCACCCGTACGGTGAGACGTCCAGCCTTCGGGTACGGGGAGGGTGGCCGCCCGGTAGAGGGAGCCGCCCGCTCCCTCCGCGAAGACCAGACGGTGCGGCGCGTCGTAGAAGTGACGGTCGGCGTCGCAGAACACCGCGTACCCCTTGTTCACTGCGCACTCCCTCGGTCGGTGACGGACACGACGCTGTCACGTCTCCCGAGGGCCCCGACAGTCGCCGCTGTCACCTTCCACCCATGCGGAACGCATGGGTGGGAACAGCCCCGCGCACACCCCTCCGGTCCGCACGGCCGACCCCGCCCGTGGCGGCGGACGGTGCCGTGCGGGGGGAGGTTCCGGCCGGGCCGCCGGGCGGGCCTCGTGGCCCCGGGCGCGGTCCGGCGGTCCGTCAGACCGCGGGCGGGGGACCGCCGACCAGGGCCCGCGCCGCGGCGTACTCCTCGCGCGCCGCCTGCTCGGCGACGTCCAGGTATCCGTACGCGTCGATGCCGACCGGGATGCGCAGGGGCGTGGGGCCCTCCGTGTGGACGATGTCCAGGACCCGTGCGGCGAAGTCGTCGGGGCGTCCGGTCTCGGGGCTGTCGGCGAGCCCCCGCGCGCCTTCGAGCATCTCGCGGTTGGTCACGTCGTAGGCGGGGACCCGGTGGGCGGCCTCCGTCATGGCGGTGCCGTACCGGGTGGCGAACATGCCGGGCTCGACGACCGTGACGCGGATGCCGTGCGGGGCCGCCTCCACCGCGAGGGCCTCGCTCATGCCTTCGAGCGCGTGCTTCGCGGCCACGTAGGCGCCGAGGCCCGGGAAGGCCATCCGGCCGACGATGGACGAGATGTTGAGGACGTGGCCGTGGCCCTGGGCCCGCATCAGGGGCAGGACGAGCCGCGCGAGTCGCCAGGGCCCGACGAGCAGGATCTCCAGCTGGTCGCGGAGTTCGGCGTCGGAGACCTCCTCGACCGCGCCGAACAGACCGACGCCGGCGTTGTTGACGAGGACGTCGATGCCGCCGAGGCGGTCGACGGCCGTCCGGACGGCCTCCTCGCAGGAGGCCGCGTCCCGCAGCTCCAGCGGGACCGGGACGATCCGGCCGGGCCAGGCGGCGGCCAGCTCCTCCAGGTCCGCGGTCTTGCGGGCGGTGACCACGAGTTCGTGCCCCGCCCCGGCCGCCGCCGTGGCCAATGCCTTCCCGAGGCCGGAGGAGCACCCCGTGATCAACCAGCGCCTGCCCATGGATCCCCCCGTATGGATCGCCGAAGTGGTGACGCGCGACCGGTCCGGCCCCTCGCGCCGCCGGGTGCGCACCGTCCCGCCCGCGCCGGGCGGCCGGGGGCGCGCTTCATCGTGGAGGCGAGATCCGGCCACGGCCATCCCTCACGCAGGGGCGCGCGGACGCACGGGCGGGCGCATCGGCGCCCGGTTCCTCACCGCCCTGACGCGGCGAACCACCCGTTCCGGGGCGCAGAGTTCACGCCACTCTCCCCGGGGCCGTCCGGAGGGCGGCCTGCGCCACCCGAACGCGGCCGGACGCCCCTGTCGCTCGGATGTACGGCAGTCACAGGGATGTCCCGGAGCATCCGGGGCAGCCGTACCCCGAGGTCCGCACGCGGCGGCCGCACGGCCGCGACGTTCGGAGGCGACCACCGCCCCGGGCCGGACGGTAAGGATCCGGGCGGGGGCGAGGGGCGGCACACCGCTCGCCGACGAAAGGGCGGACGGCAGAAGGCGGCAACGGAACACAGGGAGCACCGATGCAGGTCCGTCCGTGGCGCGTCCAACCCGATCCCCGGCTGACGGCTCACGCGGTCGCCGGCCGGTACCGGCTCGACGGCCTGCTGGGGAGAGGAGGAGCGGCCGATGTCTACGAGGCCGTGGACCTGCGGCTGCGGAGGCCCGTGGCGGTGAAGGTCTTCCGCCGGGGCGACGCCCGGACGGAGGAGCACTCCGACGACGAGGGACGGCTCCTCGCCCAGATGCAGCACCCCGGTCTGGTGACCCTCTTCGACTCCGGTCGCGACGAGGGCCGCCCCTTCCTGGTGATGGAGCTCGTCCGAGGGACGACCCTGCGCCGGCGCATCGCCCGCTCCGCGCTCTCGGTGACCGAGGCCTGCCGCATCGGGGTCGCGCTGTCCTCCGCCCTCGCCCACGTGCACGGACGGGGAATCGTCCACCGTGACGTCAAGCCGTCCAACATCCTGCTGGACCCGACGGACGCCCCGCGCCTGACGGACTTCGGGATCTCCCGCCGCTTCGCCGCCACCGACGTCCGGACGGCCGCGCCCGACGACGCGGCCGGCGGCGTCGCCGACCCCGCCGCCGACGGCGAGGGCATCCTCACGGGGACGGCTTCCTACATGGCCCCGGAACAGGCGCTCGGCTGGACCACGGGGCCGCGGGCCGACGTCTACAGCCTCGGCCTCGTGCTCCTGGAAGCCCTCAAAGGCGAACGGGAGTACGGCGGCCCGCCCCTGGAGGCGGCGCTCGCCCGCCTGCACCGCCCGCCGGCCCTGCCCGACGGACTCCCCCCGGAGCTCGGCGAGTTGCTGAAGGCCATGACGGCGCACGAGGCCGACAGCCGGCCCGACGCCCACACCTGCCAGCAGGCCCTGGCCGCGGTGCCGATCCCCGCCGCGTGCGACGCCCGGCAGACCGGCCCCCGGCACGCCGCACCGTCGGCGTCCGAGGGCCACGCGCACCGGGCCGGAGTCCACCGCTCGCCCGGTACGTCCCCGAACGGGCCGACCAGGCCCACGAAGGCGGAGTCCACCTCTTCCCCCCGCCGCCCGGGGCGGCTGCTCGCCAAGAGCGCGGCCCTGGCCGCCCTCGGCGTCACGCTGACGGGCTCCATCGGCGCCGCCCCCGTCGGGAGCCGGGGTGCGGTGGAGCCGGTCTCCCACCGCGTGACCACCCAGCGGACACCGGACGTGCCGAAGACGATGACCGTCGGCGGAGCCGCGCCGTGTGAAGTGACGCTTTGCGGACAGACGGAACGGCAGGAGAACACGACGGCCACCGGCCGCACAGGAGGAAGGAAGCAGACATGACTCGTGATGTCTGGACCTACACCGAGACCGCGACCCACGCGACGGAGCTGGATCTGACGGGGTACAAGGTCGAGTGCTCCGACGGCGGCATCGGCAAGGTGGACAAGCACTCGGCGGAGGTCGGCCGCAGTCACCTGGTCGTGGACACCGGTCCGTGGATCATCGGCCGACAGGTCGTCATCCCGGCCGGAGTCGTCACCGCCGTCGACCTCGACGAGGAGACCGTCTTCGTCCACTGCACCAGGGAGCAGATCAAGAACGCCCCCGAGTTCGTTCCCGGCCAGGAGGACGACGCGACCGGACCGCACAAGATGAAGTTCGTCGACTACTACCTGGCGTTCTTCCGGTAGGACCGCGGTGCGGGCCGCCGATCGGCGGCCCGCGATCACGGCGCCCGCCTCGGGTGAGCAGGCGTCACCCCGCCCGGCGACAGGCCGGTCGGGGACCGCGAAGAAGGGGTGTACCCAGGTACACCCCTTCTTCGGGTGGTAGGCACCATGCGCCCCCGCACCGCCGACCGCGACTCTTGGGACATGCGAAGAACGCGGTTCGACGGAGGGAACGGAACGGTGCGACGTACCGGAAGGACCGAGCACGGCGGCACGGCCGAGGCCCTGCGTCTCGTGGGCGTCACCAAGGTCCATGGGACCGCCGACAACGCCGTCACCGCTCTCGACGACGTGAGCCTGAGCCTGCCCACCGGAACCTTCACGGCGGTGATGGGCCCCTCCGGCTCGGGCAAGTCCACGCTGCTGCAGTGTGCGGCCGGGCTGGACAGGCCGGACCGGGGCAAGGTGTTGGTGGACGGCGAGGAGATGACCGGCGGGAGCGAAGCGGCGCTGACGAAGTTCCGTCGGCAGCGGATCGGGTTCGTCTTCCAGCAGTACAACCTCCTGCCCACCCTGACCGTCCTGCAGAACACCACGCTTCCGCTGAAGCTCGCCGGGCGCCGCGTCGACAAGGGCCTGGCCCGGGACGTCCTCGGCAGGGTGGGCCTGGCGGGGCGCCTGGACCACCGGCCGGACCAGCTCTCCGGCGGACAGCGGCAGCGGGTCGCCATCGCCCGGGCGCTCGTCACCGAGCCCCGCGTGATCTTCGCCGATGAGCCGACCGGGGCGCTGGACACCCGCAGCGCGGGGGAGATCCTCCGTCTGCTGCGGGAGGCCGTCGACGTCCACGGCCGGACCGTGGTCATGGTGACGCACGACCCCGTCGCCGCCTCCTCCGCCGACTCCGTGCGGTTCCTCGCGGACGGCCGCCTGGTCGGACGGATGACGGACCCGACCGTGGACGGCGTCGCGGAGCGGCTGGCCCACCTGGGCGACCTGGTCCACTCCGAGCCCCGAACGGAGGTCTGACCGTGCTCGCACTGGCCCTGCGCTCCCTCAGGTTCCGCCCCGGGCGCCTCCTCGCCACGCTGCTGGTGACCTTCCTCGGCGCCTCGATCATCATGGCCTTCAACTCGATGCACGACACCGCGCGGGCGGAGGACGTCGACGACGTCAGCGCGGAGACGCTGGGCCTCGTCGCCGGGGTGGTCGGCGGCTACGGCACGCTGCTGGTCTTCTTCGCGGTCGCCTCCACGATGACCGTGAACGTACGGCAGCGCGGCGACGAGATCGCCCTGCTGCGCAGCACCGGGGCGACGCCGGCCCAGGTCAGACTCATGATCGTCGGCGAGTCGGCCGCCGTGGCCGTGATCGGCTCGCTGCTGGCCGTCGGACCGGGCATGCTCGGCGGCCGGCTCCTGCTCGACATGTTCCAGGACAGCGGGCAGGTGGCCGGCGACGTCGAGTACGGCTTCGGCCTCATCGCGCTGCTCTCGGGCGTCGACGTCACCCTGCTGGCCTCCGTCGGCGCCGCGTTCCTCGCGGTGCGGCGCGCGACGAGGAACGCGGCCGGGGCCGCCACGGCCTCCCGGAAGCGGGGCCGGGTCCGCGTCCTCCTCGGCTCCGTCGCGGTCGCCGCCGGCGCGTCGGGCGTGTGCCTCACCCTCACGTTCGACCCGGACGACCCCTCGCTGATGGCGCCGGCGGCCTACGGGGCCATCGTGATCGCCGTCGGCCTCGCCCTCCTCGCCCCCTTGGTGCTGCGCTCCCTCACGGGCCGGTTCGCGGGGCTGCTCGCCGGACTCGCCGGAGTCAGCGGGTATTTGACCGCGCACAACCTGCGGCAGCGCGCCGCACAGCAGTCCGGCGTGCTCATGCCGTTGATCGTCTTCACCGGCATGGCGACGGCGACCGTCTACATGCAGGCGATCGGCAACGACGCGCTGGAGGCGTCCGGTGTGAGGCGGTCGGTGGCCGACAAGAACCTGGAGACCATCAACCTCGTGGTCGTCGGCATCGTCGTGGCCTTCGCCTGCGTCATGCTCGTCAACAGCCTGTACGCGGCGACCTCCGACCGCGGCAGGGAGTTCGGCCAGCAGCGTCTGGCCGGCGCCACCCCGGGCCAGGTGCTGAGCATGGTCGCCGCCGAAGGGCTGGTCCTGACGGTCCTCGGAGTGGTCTTCGGCACCGTCGCCGGCATCGCGGGGATCCTGCCCTTCAACGCGGTCAGGACCGACGCGGTCCTGCCCGACCAGGGACCGGGGATCTGGCTGGGCATCGTCGCGATCGCCGCCGGGGCGACGCTGATCACCACCCTGTGCACGGCGGTCCGGGTCCTGCGCACACCGGCGATCGACGCGGTGGCGGTGACGGCCTGATCCCGTCCGCCGGCTCGCGGACTAGGGTCATGCCCGAGGCAGGGGCGACGGAAGGGGAGCGGAATGCGGTTCCGGAGCGCGGCAGTTGCCGCCCTGAGAGGCCTGGCCCTCGCGGTGTTCTCGCTGGCGGGCTCGATCGTCCTCATCGTGCTGACCGTGGTCTCCGGGGTCCTCATGGTGACCGGCGTCGGCGCGTTCACCACCCCCTGGGTGCTCCAGGGAGTCCGCTGGTTCGCGAACGTCCGCAGGGCGCTCGCGGCCGAGTGGTGCGGGGTCCGCATCCCGGCCGCCTACCGCCCCTTCCCCGCCGACCTGCGTACGGGTGCCACCGGGCAGATCGAGAAGCTCGGCCACCTGGGGAAGGACCCGGCCACCTGGCGGGATCTGCGCTGGCTGTGCGTCGACATGACCGCCGGGTTCCTCACCGCGCTGCTCCCCGCCGCGTTCTTCCTCTACCCCGTCGAGGGATACGCGATCGCCCTCGGCCTGTGGCGCGTCCTTCCCGACGCGGGCATCTATTGGTACGGCTTCGTGCACCTCACCGGCCCGCTGTCCGCCCTCGCCGCCGCCCTCCTCGGGACGGTGCTCCTCGCGATCGCCCTCCGCTTCAACCCCCTTCTCCTGCGGGCGCATTTCCTCCTGACCAGAGCTCTCCTGGCCCCTGCCGAGCGGGACCTCCGGCAGCGGGTCGACGAACTCACCAGGACCCGTCACGACGCCGTGGACACCTCCGCGGCGGAACTGCGCCGGATCGAACGCGACCTGCACGACGGGGCCCAGGCACGGCTGGTGGCCGTGGGAATGAGCCTGGGCACCGTCGAGGCGCTCATGGAGAAGGACCCGGTCAGGGCCAAGGAGCTGTTGGCCAGGGCCCGTTCGGACTCCGCCGACGCCCTGGCCGAACTCCGCGACCTCGTCCGCGGCATCCACCCGCCCGTGCTCGCCGAGCGCGGACTGGCCGACGCGGTCAGAGCGCTCGCCCTGCGCATGCCGGTCCGCGTGGAGGTCGCCGTCGACCTGCCGGGAAGGCCCCCGGCGTCCGTCGAGACCGCGGCCTACTTCGCGATCAGCGAGACCCTGACCAACGCCGTCAAGCACTCGGGCGCGGAGCGGATCCGGCTGGACGTCGGCCACCGGGACCGCGTGCTGCGGATCTCCGTCACCGACGACGGCCGGGGCGGCGCGGACCCGCGCGGGTCGGGGCTCACCGGGATCGAGCGCCGACTGGGTACATTTGACGGTGTCCTGGCGATCAGCAGCCCGGCCGGCGGCCCCACCCTGGTGACGATGGAGATTCCGTGCGCGTTGTCCTCGCCGAAGACCTCTTCCTCCTCCGGGACGGCCTGATCCGCCTGCTGGAGGCGTTCGACTTCGAGGTCGTCGCGGCGGTGGACAACGCACCCGAACTCACCCGGGCCTTCGAGGAGCTGGAGATGGAGGTCGCGATCGTCGACGTCCGGCTCCCGCCCTCCCACACCGACGAGGGCCTGCAGTGCGCGCTCGCGGCGCGCCGCAAGCGCCCCGGGCTGCCGGTGCTCGTGCTGTCCCAGCACGTGGAGCAGTTGTACGCCCATGAGTTGCTGGCCGACGGCAGCGGCGGGGTCGGCTATCTCCTCAAGGACCGCGTCTTCGACGCCGGGCAGTTCGTCGAGGCGGTGCGCCGGGTGGCCGCCGGCGGCACCGCCATGGACCCCCATGTCATCTCCCAGCTCCTGAACCGCCATTCGGCGGCCGACCGCCCGGTGAACAGGCTGACGCCGCGTGAGCGCGAGGTGCTGGAGCTGATGGCGCAGGGACGCTCCAACGCGGCCATCGCGGCGCGGATGGTGGTGACGGAACGGGCTGTCGCCAAGCACACGGCGAACATCTTCACCAAGCTGGGCCTCACCCCGTCGGACGACGACAACCGCCGCGTCCTCGCCGTCCTGGCCCACCTCGACCGGAACTGAACGACCGGGTCCCGGTGCGGCGAAGCCGCGCACAGGACGGACGGGCAGGGCCTCGACGAGACCGGGTGCGGAGGCGGGCGTCGTCGACCGATCCGGCTACCCGGGCGTGCCACCCGAATGGCCCCGGACCTCCGGAGGTCCTCCGTACGGCCCAGGGGGTGCACCGGAGAGGGGTGCCGCCCTCGGTCGACGGGTTCGTGGCGGCTCCGTGCGTGATCCGCGTGATTCCGGGGAGGCGCCTGGGGGTGACGCGGTGGACATTGGACGGACACCGCGCAGACGAGAGGACCCCCATGAGCCAGAACGACGGCCGCGGCGACGAGGTCTACCAGCCCCAGCCGCAGGACGAGCCCTCGGAACTCCAGCCGGACAGGGACGGCAGCATCGACGAGCCCGACACGGACGCCCTCCTCGACCAGGGGTACTCGCCGCCCGAGCGCCCGTACGCGAGCGAGCGGAACGACACCACCGCCGAGGGGCAGCGCAGGGGCGAGAGCCTCGACGGCCGGCTCGCCCGGGAGCGGCCCGACCTGGAGGACCCCGCCGGGGACGGCATCGGGGACCTGGCGGACGGCGACGGCGAGCCCGTCGACCCCCAGGCGGGCCGCGAGCGGGCCGGGCGGCTGGCGCCGGCCACCGACTTCCCCCACGAGAACAACGTGCGCGCGCACGACGTCGGCATCGACGCGGGGGCGGCGTCCGCGGAGGAGGCCGCCATGCACGTCATCCAGGACCCCGACGAGGGGGAGACCTGACGGGGACGGCGCCCGCGCGCTCCGAGACACGGTTGTTCGTGGCGGGCCCGCTCCGGGACACGAGTGACCGGGAGACGGGGCGAGGAGGCCGGGCGCGGCGCTGACGGGATCGCAGCGCCGCGCCCGGCCTCCTCGTCGTGCCCGGATCACCGGGAGAGGAGCCGGTTGAAGAACGACCGGTACTGGCGCAGGGCCACCCGCAGGCTCTCCGTGTCGACGGCGTCCCCTTGGCCCCACTGCCCTTCGAGGTTCCTCTTGTGGTCGGCGAAGGTCGCGGCGAGCTGCCGCATGACATCGGCGACCAGGGCGTCGGCCGCGAGCACGGCCTCCCGGGGATCGTCGACGAACATGCTCTGGACGTCGCTCCAGCGGTCGCGGAACGACGCGTCGTCCCGGCTGTCCAGCAGGCGGGCCGTGTCGTCGTCCTGATCCTCCGCCGCCGATTCCCTCCGGGCCGGTTCCGCGGCACCCGCTTCCTGCCGGGCCGCGCGTGGGGCGTCCGCCCCTTCCCGGGCGGGACCCGCGGCCTCCGCCTCCTCCCGTGCGGAGCCTCCGGCGTCCGTGCTCTGCCGGTCCCGGATTCCGGCGTCCGTCCCCTGCCGGTCCCGGTCTCCGGCGTCCGTCTCCTCCCGCGTACGTTCCTCGGGAGCCTCGCCCCGTCCGGGCTCTCCGCCGACATCGGTGGTGTCACCGACGGCCGTGCTCTCTCCCGGGTACACGGGCGCGTTCCCGGCGCCGCTTTCCCGCTCCCGTTCGCCTTCCGTGTCCGTCCCGCGACCGCCCCGCTGGGCGATGTCCTCGGTCGACAGCCCGCTCGCGGTCCGCGACGGTGCTTCACGATCTCGCATGGCGCACCTTCCGTATCAGCTCCGGCCGGGACCGGCCGAGCTTCCGTTGGTGAGGAGATCGTCGAAGAGAGCCCGGTAGTGGACCATGGCTCCCCGCAACTGCTCGGTGGTGGCCCGCTGCGTGGTGCTGAGCGTGTTGATCTCGTGCGCCGCCCAGTAGTGCTCCAGCGTGCGCCCGTGCTCCACGGAGAGGTCCCGTGCCTGCTGCTCGAAGTCCTCGGTGGGATACCCGCGCTCGTGCATGAGGGACGTGACGAGCCGGTCCGCGTCGTGTACCGCGCCTTCGGGCCGGTCCACGAACTCCTCCTGGACTCCGCGCCACTCCTGGGCGTAGCGCTCCCGCTGCCCACTCGACAGCGGCTTGATGTCCAGGGCCTCATGGCGCTTCTCACGGGCGCCCAGTTCGTCCTCGGCGGCCCGCCTGCTCCCGGCGTCCTCGACCGTCCGGTCGTACTCCGGTCCGAACTGCTCACGGAGACGACGTCGGCGTCGCATACTGACGGCCGTGGCGATCAGCGCGATCACCACCACAGCGCCGATGACGATGGCCAGAATCATTCCTGTTGACATCGGCCTCGCTCCCTCGGGAAGTCGTTCGTCCCACGGCGGTTTCCCGAGCGAGCCGTCCTGAAACGTGTCGCGTGCCGGTCGTCCGGAACGGCCGGATCCAGGGGCCGTACGCCGACGTCACCGCTGGTCGGCGGGCTCCTGCGCGGCGGGGACGCGACGCAGCGCGAGGAGGGTCGCGTCGTCGGTGCGGTGGGGGCCGTCGAGACGGTCCAGGACGCGTTCGGCGTACTCCTGCAGCCCGTCGTGCCCGGCCGCCGGAGCCGTCTCGCGTGCGCACTGCTCCGCCGCTCCGAGGAAGCGGTCCCGGTCCTCGTCAGGGTCGGTGTCACGGCGCTCGACGAGGCCGTCGGAGTACAGGAGGACGATGTCGCCGTCGGCGAGGACGGTCTCGGCCGCCGTGTAGGTGGTGCCCGGCAGCACTCCGATGGCGAGCCCGGGGCTGCCCGGCGGGTCGGGAAGCTGGCCGGCCCGGCCGCCCCGCAGCAGCACGGGGCGGGGGTGGCCCGCGCAGGTCCAGCGGAGCAGCGAGCGTTCGGGATGGTAGCGGGCGATGACGGCGGTGGCGGTCGACTCGATCCCGTCGCCGCAGGCGACCTCGTTCAGCCACCGCGTCAGCTCCTCCACCGGCTCCTCGGTGTAGGCGAGACCGGCCAGCGCGTAGCGGAGCTTCGCCATGAGGGTCACCGCCTCCAGGCCGTGCCCGCGGGCGTCGCCGAGCGCGACCAGAAGCCGTCCGTCGGGGAGTCTGAGTGCCTTGTACCAGTCTCCGCCGACGCCGGAACCGGTGGACTCGGGCCGGTAGACGACGGCGGTGTCGAGACCGTACGAGGCCAGCTCGTCCTGGAAGCGGGGCAGGACGGCGTCGCGGAGCACCTCGGCGACCTCGGTCAGGGCGACCGCGCGCGAGCGCTGGCGGCGGGCCTCCTCGTCGGCGGCCCGGGCCAGGGCACGGCGGCGGTGATCGTCGCTGACGTCGACGAGGACGGCCCGCACCGCCCACACGGGGCCGCCCTGGGGGCGTACCGGCTCGGCGACCAGGCGGATGAACCGTTCGACGGGGCCCCGCATGCGCAGCTCGCACGCGGAGCGTCGTTTGCGCAGGAGGACGTCGTAGAGCAGACCGTAGAACTCGGGCAGGCCTTCGGCGGCGACCAGGGAGGCGAGACCGCGCAGGTCGGGTACGGGGGCCGCCGGGTCGAGGCCGAGGACGTAGGAGAAGCCGAGGGACGGCTCGACGGTGCCGTCGGCGAGGTTCCACTCGGCCCAGCAGGTCCTGACCAGTTTCTGGGCGGCCCGGGCCATCCGGAGGCGATGGCCCGGTTCCCAGGTGACGAGGAGGTCCTGGCCGCAGGGGGCGACGCGGACCTCGCTGCTCAGCCGCGCGGGAGGTCCGGCGGGGCGGGGGACGAACCACTCCACCGCCTCCGGCCCCTGGGCCGCGCGTCCGTGGTGGGCGTCGGCGAGCATCCGGGGCAGTGCCGTGCTCTCCATGACCGGAAACCGTTCGAACAACAGGACCGGGCCGGACCATCGCGGTACGGATTCCTCCGGCAGGTAGGCGACGGAGTAGTCGCGGGCGGCCTCGTTCTGCGCCACGTACAGGAAGTCCTCGATCCTGCCGTCGCCGCCGATCACCGGCCTGACCAGCATCGCCGCCATCGGCAGGGCTTCGAGCAGTTCCCTCACGACGCCCGGGACCCGCGCCGAGGTCCGTGCGGCCGGGCCCGCCGGCTTCCGGGACGGCGGCTGGTGGGCCCGGGTGTAGGTGGCGATCCGCTGCCGCTGGGCGGCCAGCATCTCGTCCACGGCCTGGAGCCCCAGCCGCGCCCGCCCCACCCCGTCGCGAGGGTGATGCTCCATGGGCGCCGCCCTTCCGAGGAATGTCCGCCACGACTCGCGCACCATCCTCGCCTCGCGCGGCCGCGGCGGCGACCGCTGGCAGCGAGGCGCCGTGGGCGCGTGCCCGCCCCCGCTCGGGGGATCCCGGCTCCGTTTCTTGGCCGGCCGCAGTCCCCTCGGTTCCGGCCCCGTGTCCGGCGGCCGGGAACCACCTGGTCGCTCCCGTCCCCTCGGTCCCGGCTCCGTGGCCGGCAGCCGGGAACCGCCTGGTCGGCCGCCGTCCACGGGCCGGATATCCTCCGTGCCTCGGGCCCTGGGGAGGGGTCGTGGTGTGGGGAGGAAGCATGGATTCCAGTAGTGACGTGCGGTCGAGAACCGCGGTGGCCTCCAGGGAGTGCCCCGAGTGCTCGGCGTCACTGCCGCCGGACGGTGCGTACGTGCGGTGGTGCGCCGCCTGCGACTGGAACGTGGACCCGGGGGCGCCGGACCCGGAGCCCGGACGGATCGCGGCGGCGCGGCGCCGGCTCGCGCAGCGGTACGGGCAGGAACTGGCCGGGCAGATGGAGGGAGCCGTCGCCGCTCGGCCCCGGCGCGACGCCGCCGCTGTTCTCGCGCTGACGCTCTCGATGCTCGTCCACGGGCTCACCGTCCTCCTCGTGGTCGCCGGAGCCCTGCTGGTCGTGCTCGGATGGGATTCCGGTGCCCTGCCCGTGGTGGGGGCGCTGCTCCTCGCCGTCGCGGCGGTGCTGCGACCGCGGTTCGGGCACCTGCCCCAGGACGCGCCGCTGATGGACCGCGACGACGCGCCGCGGCTGTTCGCACTGATCGACGAGGTCGCCGCGGTGGCCGGAACGACCGGCGTGGACACCGTGGTCGTCGATGCCGGGGCCAACGCGTCCGTCACGACGTACGGTCTGCGCAGGCGGCGGGTGCTGTACCTGGGGCTCGGGCTGTGGGAGATGCTCGATCCGCAGGAACGCGTGGCGGTGCTGGGTCACGAGCTCGGGCACTTCGCCCACGGCGACCTCCGCCACGGCACCGTCACCAGCGGTGCGCTGCGCTCCCTGCACCTGTGGCTCTACTTCCTCTCACCGTCCGAGCCCGAGGGGATGATGGACCGCTTCGTGAACGCCATGATCTTCCTGCCCCGGTGCCTGGTCCTCGGGACGGTGACGGTACTGGACCTCCTGACGCTCCGCGCGGCGCAGCGGGCCGAGTACCTGGCCGACGCGACCGCGGGCCGGGCAGGGTCCACCGAGGCCGCCGTCGCCCTGATGGACCGGCTGCTGCTGTGCGACTCGGCCGAGGCGGTGCTGCGACGGGAGGCGGTGGCCGCCCAGATGCGGGGCGGCGCGGCCGGCCGGGAAGCCAGGGCGCTCGCCGAACAGAACCTGTGGGGGCGGCTGGCCGAGCGCATGGGGGCCGTACCGGCGCACGAGTACGAGCGGTTGCGCAGGGTCTCCGCTCGTCGCGGCCACAGCGTGGACGACACGCATCCGCCGACCCATCTGCGGCGGCGGTGCGTGGCCGCGGCCGGGCCCCACCCCGCGCGGGTGGTCTGCGACGACGAACGCCGGGCGGCCATCGCGGACGAACTGGCCCCCGCCCGGAGCGCGTTGGCACGGACCGTCATCCACGACTACGCCGGCTGAGGGTGCCGGCGGGCCCCGGTCCGGGGGCGGCGGCACCGGATCAGCCCGTGCTCCGGCAGCGGCGTACGTGCGGCTCCGGGGCCTCCGTCCACGCCCGCTGATCCAGGTCGGCGTAGGCGAAGGTGGCCGGCGGTGCCCGCCGGGGTGCGCGTCCAGAGACTCCGCCCGTGCGATGAGGACGGTCTCCCACTCCTCCTGGCCCCGGTTCCGGTCGTCGGGGAGGAAGGGGTCGATCTCCTGCCAGTACGGCCCAGGCGCAACCGCCCCACGCCGACGCGGCGGCCCGGCTCGTGGCCCGGGCCCGGCACTCCGCGGCGTCCGGCTACGCGGTGGCCACCATCGACGCCGCCGGATGCGGTGACCGGCCCCGTTCCGCCGCCGACGAGCGGGCGCGCGCCGACCTCCGCCGGGCGATGCGGGCCGGCGAGCCGGTCGACGAGATCTTCGAGTCCCTGGTCGGCTCGCTGGTGGAGAAGGCGGTCCCGGAGTGGCGGACCACCCTGGACGCCCTCCTCGCGCTGCCCGGGATCGACGGCCCGGTCGGGTACTCGGGGTGGACCGCCGTGGGCATCCGCCTCGCGGTGGTCGAGCCGCGCGTCGCGGCCGCAGGCTTCTTCGCCGGCGGTTTCGTGCCTCGTGCCCAGCGCGAGGAGGCACGGCAGGTCACCGTCCCCCTGCTGTTCCTGCTGCAGTGGGACGACGAGGGGAACCCCCGGCAGCGGGCCCTGGACCTGTTCGACGCCTTCGGCAGCGAGGAGAAGACGCTCCACGCCAATCCGGGCGGACACGTCGGCACCCCGTGGTTCGAGGTGGAGGACGGGGTGCGGTTCTTCGACCGACACCTGAGGTGAGACCCGGCGACCGGGCCGGCGACAGAGAACGGCCGCGGCCGTGCCGGGTCGGCCGGCGGTCGCCGCCCCGGGTGTCGGTTCCTCAGCCGGTGTCCGTACGGACCCGGGCAGGTGGGGCATCCGGGTGGGCACCCGTGGCGTCCAGGCCCTCGCGTGCCATCCGGTACTCGCGGGGGTGGTCACCGGCTCCCGGCAGGGAGAGGGCGGTACGGAACTCCCGCCGCGCCTCGGCGCGGCGACCCGTCGCCGTGTAGGTGCTGCCGAGACGGATGCGGACCCCCATCTCCAGCCAGGTGCTCGTGTGCGGGGTGAGCGTGGACAGGGCCTCGTGGTGGAGGTCGACGGCCGAGCGGAGATCGCCCCGGCTGTGCTCCGCGGCGGCGAGCCTCGACAAGGACGCCGTGCGCAGGGGCAGGTCCTCGACCTCGCCGGCCAGTTCGGCGGCCCGGCGCAGCAGGCTCGCGGCCTCCGCGGGCCTGCCGAGGGCCAGTTCGAGCTCGGCGGAGAAGCAGAGCGTGCTGCTGATCGTCCTGGGCCGGCCGTTCTTCTCGGCGAGGGCGAGGGCCGTGTCGTAGTGCGCGAGGGCCTGCTCGTGCCGCTCCTCCCGGTGGTGGAGGGAGCCGAGGTTGCAGTGCGACACCCCGGTGAGCCAGTCGTCGTCGACCTCGGCCGCCAGCTCCACCGCCCTGCTCAACTGGGCGATCGCCTCCTCCGGGTGCCCCAGCTGTCCCAGCGCGATGCCCGTGCCGGCGATGGCCCGGGCCTCTTCCCGCAGGTCACCCAGTGCGCGGGCGTACTTCAGGGCTTCGGCGAACCAGCTCCTCGCCTGCCGGAACCGCCCCTGGTAGACGTCGACCAGACCCATGCAGTTGCGCAGTGCGGCGGGCATCCGCCGGTCGGTCGACCCGTCTGCACAGCTCAGGGCGAGGTCCAGGGCGGTACGGCACTCGTGGTGGTGCCCCTGGCCCGCCAGGTGGTCGACCAGGGCTTCGGCGATCCGGCACGCGTGGTCGCCCTGGCCGGCGGCGACGGCATCGGCCACCACGTCGACGAGCTCCCCTCCCGCCGCTTCCAGCCACGCCGAGGCCTCCCGCCAACCGCTGAAGGCCGCACCCGCGCAGGACGGTCCGGGGATCGCCGCACCGTCGACGGAGGCGAGGGACGGGAAGCCGCTGGGTCCCCAGTCGCTGGCCATGCGGCCCGCCGCCGTATAGAGCGACAGGACGGCGTCACGGTCCGCGGCGGCCTCCCCGGGCGCCGCCGAGGCGACGCGCCGGGCATGAGCCCGTACGAGATCGTGCAGCCGGTACCGGCCGGGTTGCGGCTGCTGAAGCAGGCTCGCGTCGACCAGGTCCTCCAGGACGTCCTCGGCATCCTCACGGGAGCCGCCCAGCATGGCGGCGAGGGTGAGCCGGTCGAAGCGGGCGGTGGGGGTCACGCCCAACGCGCGGAAGCCGCGCCGCAGTTCCGGACCGAGCTGGTCGTACGACATCCGGAAGGCGGCCTCCACGCTGCGGTCCTCGGCCCGCAGCTCGTCGAGGCCCCGGGTGCCGTCGGACAGCCGGTCGACCAGGAAGGCCAGGGTCCAGGAGGGGCGGCTCTGCAGCCGGGCGCTCGCGATGCGCAGGGCCAGGGGCAGGCCGCCGCACCGTCGTACGAGCGCCCGCGCCGCCTCGGGCTCGCCGCCGGCCCGGGACTCCCCGAGGAGTTCGCGGAGCAGTCCGACGGCCTCGTCCGTGCCGAGCGGCTCCACGGTCAGCCGCAGGTCGGCGTCGAGGCCGGTCAGTCGCTGCCGGCCCACCACCAGGACCCGGCTGCCCGCTCCCGCGGGGAGCAGCGGCCGCACCTGCTCGGCGCTGCGCGCGTTGTCGACGACCAGCAGCAGCCGCAGCGCGCTGGTGGCCGAACGCCAGGCCGTCACGAGCTCCGCCAGATCGTCCCCGGCGCCGTCCGGGGTGTCGGGGACGGGCGGGGGGTCCGGCGGCACGGCACCCTCGTCGAGGACCGCCCGCAGCATCCGGCGCAGGGCCCGCTGCGGGGCGACCTGCTCATGGGCGGCGCCGTACGCGTGCAGGTCGACGAAGAGGCAGCCGTCGGGGTGGGCGTCGGCGAGCGCCCAGGCGGCCCGGACCACGAGGGCGGTCTTGCCGACGCCCGCCGTGCCGTCGACCGTCGTCACGGAGACGGCCCCGGGCGGTGTGGGGGCGGTGAGCAGCGCGAGTTCCGTCTCGCGCCCGACGAGACAAGCGGTGTTTCCGGGCAGGTCGTTCCGACGCACGCGGGGACGAGGCGGGTCGCGCGGGTCCAGTGGGGGGCGCGGGTCGTGTGGGTCGTTCGGGTCGCGTGGGTGGTGCGGTGACTGCGGGACCTGCGGGACCTGCGGGACCTGCGGGACCCGCGGGACCTGCGGGACCTGTGGGGCGTGCACGTCGTGTGGCGTGTCCGGGTGGGTGTGCGCGTGCGTGCGCGTCCCCGCCGTCCGGCCGAGCAGCAGCGCATCGTCCCGGCGCAGGAGCGCCTGGTGCACCCGCCGCAGCTCCTCCCCGGGTTCCACGCCCAGCTCGTCGACGAGCCGTCGACGGGTCTCGCGGTAGACGGAGAGCGCTTCGGCCTGCCGACCGCTGCCGTACAGGGCCCGCATGCGCAGCGCGGCGAACGGCTCCTCGTACTGCTGCGCGACAGGTGCGGCCAGGAGGGCGTCCAGGGCCTCCGTGCAGCGCCCGAGCCCCACCAGACACTCCGCCAGGTCCAGTCGCGAGGCGCGCCGTTGCTGGCCGAGGCGGTGTCGCTGGGCGTCGGCGAACGGACCCGGCAGACCGGGGAGCGGCTCCCCGTGAAGCAGCGCCAGAGCCCGGCCGCCGTGGTGGAGCGCGGCGTCGAGGTCGCCGGCGGCCTTCGCCCGCTGGGCGCTCGCGGCCTCCTCGGCGAGATCGTCCAGGTCGGTCCGGACTCCGTCGGCGGCGAGCCGGTAGCCGCCGCGTCCCCCACGGACGACGGAGCGCTCCGCCCCGGTGCCCGGCGCGTCCAGCGCCTTGCGCAGCGCGTAGACGTAGCTCGGCAGGACCCGGTGTCCGGTGCCCGGGGGCTCGTCTCCCCAGACGTCGTCCAGGAGCTGCTGGTACGTGACGAACGCCGGGGCCCGCAGGATCAGCGAGGCGAGCACGGCCTGCCGCCGCACCGGACCCAGCACCAGGGGCGCGTCGCCGCGCCGGGCACGGACCGGCCCGAGCAGATCGACCCGCAGGTCGCTCCAGGTGTCGGCGGCGTCCGTGCCCGTCCCCGATGAATTCACGCTCACGTCGAATCCCCATGCCCCGTGCGTCCGGTGCCACTCGCCACCGGAGCTCGTTTCAACAGGAGTTCATCGGAAGAGCAGCGCGTTCCGCCAGAGTCTGTCAGGCCCGTGGTCGGCCTTGCGCGGCCAGGTCTCCATGCCTTGTCGCGCGGCCCGTACGGGCGTCGGGGGGACGGGGCGGCACACCCGGCTCGGCCGCGAGGCCCCGGGTGTGCCCCCTGGCGTCCCGTCACCAGCCCGGCCCCGCCGGTCCGTCGTGGACACCCCGGCGTGATCCGTACGGCGGCCCAACCCGTCATCGAGAAAGGTCGATCACCGTGTCCCGGACCCATGGAGCATCCGGTCTCCCGCCCGCCCGCCGCGGCGGGCGATGGGAGCGCTACCGCGTCACCCACCCGTTCTCCGCGCGGGATCTGGCACTCCTGTGGGGGTCGATCGCGGGTGTCCTCGCCGTCGCCGTCCTGCTCGGCTGGGCACTCGACATGAAGGGCGGTGTCATCCTGGTCGCGGCGGCCCCCTTCATCGTCTCCTGGTTCGAGAGGCGACGCACGGCCTTCCAGTTCGACGCGGCCGGCGCCCGCTTCGGCGAGACCCTGCTGCCGTGGTCCGACGTCACCCAGTTCGTCGTCTCCACCCCGCCGGGCGAGGAGCACGCGCTCATCGGGGCCCGGCTGCGCCCCGGCGCGTCCCTGCCGCACGGCGCGTCCGTCCTCCCGCCGAACGAGGCGATGCCCGCGCCGATCCACGTCGCCGTGCCGCGCGCCCGGTTCGATCTGGCGAAGATGACCAGGAAGGCGGGCAAGTACGCTCCGTCGCACCTTCGGATCGTCGTCGCCGAGCCCTCGGGCGAACGCCCTGCGGTGTGAGGGCGTGACCGAGGATCCGGGCGGCGGGAAGGGCCCTGAGCCGGCTGCCCGCGGGAGTCATCAGGCCCCGCACGGGCCGCGGCAGCGCCCCCAAGGACCGAACCGCACCGGCCACCAGGGGCCGGCACAGCTCTCCGAGGACCCGTTCCCCGGAGAGGCCGCTCACATCGTCGTAGGTGGAGGGGAACCGCATGTCGCAGTCGCACGAGCCCTGGTACAGGCATCGCCCGCAGCCCTGGCCCGCGCCGGACAACCCGTACGCGCCCGAGGGGTACGGTCCGCCGCCTCCCCGCCCGCGCCGCCGGCGGTGGCCGGTGGCCGCGGCGGCCCTCGCCCTGCTGTTGCTCGGCGGGGCCGGCGTGTACGCCCTCGACGAGCGCTCCGGACCGGAACGCGGGGGATCGGGCGCGGCCGGACAGGACCGCGCCGCATCGGAGAGCGGCGCCCCGCCCACCACGGCGCCCCCGAAGGCGAGCGCCCGCCCCACCCCGGCGCCCTCCCGCATCCCCACCACCGAGGAGATCGCCCAGGAGCGCGAGGCCGGTGAGGCGAGTGCCTGGATCGTCGACGACCGCACCGACCTGCCCCGCCGGAACATCCCGACCGAGGACCTGTGGATCGTCGGCGACACCGTCGTCCAGGCCGTCTACAAGCGGGTCGTCGCCCACCGGCTCCGCGACGGCGCCGAGTTGTGGAGCGTCACCCTCCCGACCCCCGTCTGCGAGACCCCGGTCAACCCGACCCCCGACGGCAAGGTCGTCATCGTCCTGCAGAACGTCGAGGCCTGGACCGGCGCCCGGTGCAACCAGCTCCGGATGATCGACCTGCGCACCGGAAGGGCGGGCTGGCACCAGCGGCTGACCGAGACCGGCGCGGGGGACGGCACGATCATCGTGGACAGCGCGATCAGCGGCGGCACCGTGGCGATCGTCCAGAGCATGAAGGCCGCCGCGTACCGGGTCGCCGACGGGAGGAAGCTGTACGACATCCCCCTGGAGAACCCCGGGAAGTGCTACCCCGGCCGGGTCGCGGGCGGCAGCCGGCTCCTGGTGCTCGCCGACTGCGCGATCACCGCGATGGAGAAGGCGTACGACCAGATCCGGGAGATCGATCCGGCCACGGGCAAGGTCCGGTGGCGCTACCGGACGGAACCGGGCCGGAGGATCGGGCAGGTGCTCTCCGTCGCACCGGCGGTGATCACCACCGTGCACCGGGAGACCCACGCCGACGACTGGCGGGTCGTGGCCCTCGGCCCCGACGGCCGGGCCCGCAGGACCATCGACCCCCGGCCCAAGGGCTTCAAGCACTGCGGCGACACGGTGGACACCTCCGCCGACGCCCAGGCGTGCCGGGAGGCCGTCGTCGGCGGGGGTCTCGTCCTCCTGGGCGGCACCGACCGGGTGGGCGCCTACGACCTGGGCACCGGGAAGCTGGTCTGGGGGGTGAAGGCCGGGGGGACCTCGTACGGCTACTTCCCGCTGCGCGTCGGACCGGGCAGGACCGGGCTCGTCTACCGGCCGGGCACGTACAGCGAATCCGGACGCGTCCTCCGGATCGGTCCCGGTGGAGCGGACACGGTCAAGGACGTGCTGAGGCTTCCCGCCTCCACGGCGAAGGTCGAGTTCGGGATGGGGGTCGTGGGGGAGAACGCCTACGTGGGCGACCGGCTCGTGCTCGCGCCCGGCGGCCTGAACGGTGACGACACCCGGCACGAGCCCCGCATGCTCTCGTTCGCTCCCTGAGGTAGGAGACGGACACGCCGCCGACCCGACGGCGCTCACGAAGCTCACCCGATGGTGTGGAGTTCCGGGGGACGGCTGTGTGCTCCGGGTCCGCCACCGGGGCCTGATGGGCCGTCAACACGGGGGCGGCGGGCCGTGAGCGCGACGCCGTCCGCGACGGGGCCGGCGCGCGTCGCGCTCCTAGAATTCCCCCACATGTCCCTCTGGCTGCTCAACCAACTCAGCACCTTCACCCTGGCCGCGATCACCGTCGGCGGTACCGTCCTCGTCGCCGTGGCCGGCAGCGTCCTGCTCCGCCGCCGCTACCCGTCACTGGCCAGGGGCGAGCACAACGACATGGTCGGGGTGACCCTGGGGATGTTCGGCGCCATCTACGGGATCATCCTCGCGTTCGTCATCGTGACCCTCTGGACGCAGCTGGACAGCACGCAGACCATCGTCGCGTCGGAGGCCACCGACATGGCGCTCATCGCCCGCGACGCCGCCGCCTTCCCGCCCGAGGTCCGCGCCGACCTCGACGCCGCGCTGAGCGGCTACGTCCACGCGGTCGTGGAGGACCAGTGGCCCCGGATGCGCGCCGGGCGGCCGAGCTACGGGGCCACGGAACGGCACCTTCAGGCCGCCTTCGACGTGCTGCAGTCGTACGACCCGAAAAGCGCGCGCGAGGAGGTCTTCTACGAGGAGGCCGTCAGCCACCTCAACGACGTGGCCGCCCAGCGCCGGGCCCGCCTGACCATGGCCCAGCAGGAACTGCCCCCGCTGCTCCAGGTGCTGGCCTTCGGCGGAGCGATCGTCCTGATCCCGCTCACCTTCCTGTACGGCATGCGCAAGCTGCGCGTCCAACTGCTCTTCGTCGCCTCGGTCGCCGCCCTGATCGGCTTCAGCCTGCTCCTGGTCCTCGTCCTCGACCGCCCCTTCGCCGGTGAACTCAGCGTGAGCCCCGCGCCGTACCGGGAGGGCGCCCTCGCCCGGTACTGGAGCGGGTGAAGCGGCCGCGTCGTCGCATGCCGGGCCCCGGCTCTCCGCGCTACACCAGCGGTCCGTCCGTGGCCGCGATCGGAGCGGGGAGGCTGCTGGACCCCATCAGGTAGCGGTCCGCCGCCGCCGCGGCGGACCGGCCCTCCGCGAGGGCCCAGACGACGAGGGACTGTCCGCGCCCGGCGTCGCCCGCCACGAAGACGCCCGCCGGTCCCGGCCCGCCCGTCGACGCGCTCGCGCCCGTCGACGCGCTCGCGCCCGTCGTACGGGCCGCGAAGTCGGCGGTGCGGGCGAAGTTACCCCGGTCGTCGGGGAGGAGTCCGAGCCCCACGGCCAGGCGGGTGTCGTGCCCCGGGCCGCGGAACCCCAGGGCGAGCAGGACCAGTTGCGCGGGCAGGCTCCGCTCGGTACCCGGCCGTGGAGCCCTGTCGGAGGGGTCCACCAGCGCGATGCGCACCGCCCCCACCCGCCCGTCGGCGCCCTCGTCGAACCGTACGGAGGCCGCGGAGAACACCCTCGGATCGGCGCCGTCGCGGTGGAGGGCCTCCTCGTGGGCGTGCGAGGAACGGTAGATCTTCGGATGGACCAGGGGCCATGGCTCTCCCGGGTGCCGTGAGGTGCCCCGCACCGGGTTGATGTCGAGGTGGACGACGGAGGTGGCACCCTGACGCAGCGCCGTGCCGAGGCAGTCCGTCCCCGTGTCGCCGCCTCCGATGATCACCACGTCTTGGCCCTCGGCCGTCACGGACGGTCGCTCGCGGTCGTCCTCGGCGAAGCGGTTCGCCGCTGTCAGGTACTCCATGGCGTGGTGGACGCCCTCCAACGTCCTTCCGGGTACGTCGAGTTCGCGTGGCTCCGTCGAGCCGACGGCCACGATCACCGCGTCGTGCGCGTCTCTCAGCGCGGTCGCGTCCAGATCGGCGCCGACGTCGACGCCGGGGCGGAATCGCGTGCCCTCCTCCCGCATCTGCGCGATGCGCCGTTCGAGGTGCCGCTTCTCGAGCTTGAACGCGGGGATGCCGTAGCGGAGCAGCCCGCCGAGGCGGTCGGACCGCTCGAAGACCGTGACGCTGTGGCCGGCCCGGGTGAGCTGCTGGGCCGCCGCCAGCCCGGCCGGTCCCGAGCCCACCACCGCGATCGATCTGCCCGTCGGCCGTTCCGGCGGGTGGGCGCGGACCAGGCCCAGGGCCCAGGCCTCGTCGGCGATGGCCTGCTCGACGTTCTTGATGGTCACCGGTTCCTCGGTGAGCGCCAGGACGCAGGCGTCCTCACAGGGCGCCGGGCAGACGCGTCCGGTGAACTCGGGAAAGTTGTTGGTCGCGTGGAGGCGCTCCGACGCGGCGAGCCAGTCGCCGTGCGCGGCGTAGACGTTCCACTCGGGTATGAGGTTGCCGAGCGGGCAGCCCCCGTGGCAGAACGGAACGCCGCAGTCCATGCAGCGACGAGCCTGCCGGGAGATCAGGGGGAGCAGGAACTGGCCCGCGTACACCTCGCTCCAGTCGCCGAGACGTTCCTCGGAACTCCTCGCGGGGACTGGTTCCCGGGGAGTGCTGAGGAAGCCGAAGGGGTCGGTCATCTCGCCCTCGGAAACGCTGCTCGGACGGTGGAACGGGAGTCCCTTCAGCGTACGCCCGGGAAACCGTGGCGCGCCGTGCGGTCGGGGTGGGGGAGCGGCACGCCCGGCTGGAGTGCGAGGCGGCCCGGAATCTCCCTCGGCCCGGGAACGGACCCCTAGCATGGACGCACAGACGTGTAGGCGGTACGGGTCGCTTCCGCGGGTCACGGGCAGCCGGACCGGGTTCCTCGCGGCCGGTCCGTCGGTGGCTCACCCGAGGAGCGCTCTGCCGCAGGGGAGGCCGCGGCCGGCCGAGGAGCGAACACCGTGACATTCGAGGATCACCCGCGACCACCGGGCGTGGAGACGCTGTGGTGCGGGAACGTCGCCGAGAACGCCCCGGAGGCCGCGCTCCACACGGACCGGCTCGACGCGGAGGAGACCAGGCGGCTCGGGGCGTTCACCTCCGGTGCGGACCGCGACGCCTACCTGGTGGCGCACGTCAGGCTGCGCGCCCTCCTCGCCGATCGGCTGGCGACGACGCCGGAGCGCGTCGAACTGTCGCGGGAGCCCTGCGCGGCGTGCGGAGGCCCGCACGGGCGACCGTACGTCCGGGGTGGCGGGGTCCACTTCTCCCTCTCGCACACGAGGGAGTTCGTGGTGATCGCCCTGGCGTCGCAGCCGGTGGGTGTCGACGTCGAGGCCGTCCCGGGCGAACGCGCCGCCGCGGAACTGGCGCCCCGGATGCATCCGAGGGAGGTCGCGGAGATCGTCCGCCTCGCCGAGGGCGACCGGCCGTCGGCCGTCGCGCGGTGCTGGACCCGCAAGGAAGCCCTGCTCAAGGCCCGGGGCGTGGGCCTCAACGAGGACACGGCCGTCTCCTACGTGGGAGCGGGACCACGTCCGGCCCTCCTCCCGGAGTGGATCCTGGCCGATCTGCCGGTGCCGCCGGGCTTCGCCGCGGCGGTGGCCGTGGGGCGGAAGAGTGCCGCTGGTCCGGGGCGCTGACCGCCGCCGCTGATGCCGGGGCGCCGGCCCCGGCGCCGCTGTTCCGGGTCCCACCACGTGAGACCCACGCCCATGCGCTGAGATGCGCGCCGTCGCCCTCATACGGCCGCCCCCCGGTTCCGAATCCCCTGTGACGATCGACCGCTGATCGAGAAACGAGTGGTGCCGACCGATTCGGACGGCTCTCGCTCCTGTCCTTCGGTTCGCGGACGTAGCCGTCCCGAGGAGTTCCGATGAGGCGTGATCAACTCGAAGTGCTGCCGGCAGGTTCGGCCGAGCGGTCCGTACCGGCCGCCGACCGGGCGGACCCCGCCGCCGTCACCCGCGATCGCTTCGCCACCCTGCTCGCCGAGGTGATGGGGACCGGCGGCGTGCCGGACGACAGCCACTTCTTCGACGAGCTGGGCGCCGACTCCTTGGTGATGGCCCACTTCTGCGCGCGGGTGAGGAAGGACCCCGACCTGCCGTCCGTATCCATGAAGGACGTCTACGGCCACCCGACCATCCGGGCTCTCGCGTCCTCCGCCTGTGCCGCCGGCCCGCCGCCGGCTGCCGAGCCGGTGGCGACCGGGCTGCCGGCCGCCGCGTCGCCGGAGCCGGCCGGCCGGCCGCACTACGTCCTCTGCGGCGTGCTGCAGACCGTGGCGTTCCTCGGCTACGCGTATCTCGTCGCCCTGGTCGCCACGTTCGGGTACGGATGGATCGCCGCCGGGGAGGGAATCTTCGACACGTATCTGCGCGCGGTCGCGTTCGGCCTCGTCACGATGACCGTCCTGAGCGTCCTCCCCATCCTCCTGAAGTGGATCCTCGTCGGCCGGTGGACAGCGGGTGAGCTGCGGGTCTGGAGTCTGGGCTACGTCCGCTTCTGGGTGGTCAAGACGCTGACCCGGTCCAGTCCGCTGGTCCTCTTCGTGGGGTCGCCCCTCTACACGCTCTACCTCAGGGCCCTGGGGGCGCACATCGGCCGCCGCTCGCTGGTCCTCTCCCGCAGCCTGCCGGTCTGCACCGACCTGCTGACCGTCGGCGACGACTCGCTCGTGCGCAAGGACGCGCGCCTCAGCTGCTACCGGGCGTCCGCCGAGGTGATCCAGACGGGGACGGTCACCCTCGGCAGCGACGTCATCGTCAGCGAGTCGACGGTGCTCGACATCGACACCACGATGGGCGACGGCTCCCGGCTGGGCCACGCCTCGGCTCTCCACGCCGGGCAGACCGTGCCCGCCGGCGAGCACTGGTACGGATCGCCGGCGCAGCGCGGCGACGAGGACTTCCCGGCCGTCCCCGCCGTCCCCTGCGGGACGGCACGGCGGACCGTGCACGGCGTCCTGCAGCTGCTGACCGCGATCTTCGTCTACGTGCCGCTGGTGGCCGGCGGGGTGGACATGCTGCTCGCAGGAGCCCCGCAGTTCACCGCCGTCCTGGAGGCCGGGCCCGCCGTCCTGTCGACCTGGGTCTTCTACCTCGACATCCTCGCGGTGTCCGCGCTGGTGTACTTCGGCGCCGTTCCGCTCGCGCTGCTCCTGGCGATCGCCCCGAGGATGCTCCGCCGGCTCATCACACCCGGCAAGGTCTACCCCCTCTTCGGCCTCCATCACGGAGTGCACCGGGCAGGCGTGTTCCTCACCAACCGGCGCTTCCTGACGCGCCTCTTCGGTGACAGCTCGGCCGTCGTCCCCTACCTGCGCGCCCTCGGATACGCCCTTTCGCCCGTCGAACAGACCGGGTCGAACTTCGGCACGCAGGTCAAGCACGAGAGCCCCACCCTGAGTGCGGTGGGCACCGGAACCATGGTCGCGGACGGGCTCTCGATGATGAACGCCGACTACTCCAGCACCTCGTTCCGCGTGTCGAAGACGGAGATCGGGGCGCACAACTTCCTCGGCAACCGCATCGCCTACCCGGCGGGCGGCCGGACGGGCGACGACTGCCTCCTTGCCACCAAGGTCAGGGTTCCGCTCGACGGGCCTCTCCATGAGGGCGTCGGCCTGCTGGGCTCACCGAGCTTCGAGATCCCGCGGTCGGTACGGCGGGACCGGACGTTCGACGACGTGAAGAGCGGCGGGGAACTGCGCCGCCTCCTCGCGGCGAAGAACCGCCACAACGTCGCCACCATGGCCGTCCACCTCGTCGTGGGATGGATCTACCTGTTCTGCGTCACCCTCACGTTCTCCGCGGCCGCCGATCTCCACGCGACCTTCGGCGTGTCGGCACTGGCGCTGGCCAACGTCTTCGTCCTCCTGTTCAGCACGGCCTACTTCGTGCTGGTGGAACGCGCCGTGACCCTCCTCCACCCGCCCGGGCCGCTGTTCTGCTCCATCTACGACCGGCGCTTCTGGCTGCGCGAGCGCTACTGGAAGGTCCCCTCCGAGAACTACGTACGGATCTTCGACGGCACTCCGTTCAAGGGCCCGGTGTGGCGGCTCCTCGGAGTCGACGTCGGCCGAAGGCTCTTCGACGACGGCTGCAGCCTCACGGAGCGGACCATGGTGTCGCTCGGCGACCACTGCACGCTCAACGCCGGCAGCGTCGCCCAGTGCCACTCGCAGGAGGACGGCACCTTCAAGTCCGACCGGATCGCCATCGGTTCCGAGGTGACCCTCGGAGTGGGGGCCTTCGTCCACTACGGCGTCACCGTCGGCGACGCAGCGGTGCTCGAAGCGGACTCCTTCCTCATGAAGGGCGAGGTGGTCCCGCGGGGGGCGGTCTGGGGAGGCAACCCGGCCCGACCGGCCGGCCGTACACACCGTGGCGACCAAGGAGCGTTGTGATGACCGCGCACACCCCGACCGGTTCGCGGACCCGCGTCGACGGGAACACCACCCCGGGATTCACCCGCGTGCCCCCGTGGTCGCGGACTCCGACTCCGGGCCGTGCCCTGCACGAGACGCCCGTCACCGAGGACCTGCTCACCGCGCTGCACCGCGCGGCCGACGACGCCGGAGTGACGGTCTCCGCCGTGCTGCTCGCGGCCCACGCGAAGGTGCTCTCCGCCCTCTCCGGCGACACGGTGGTCTCCGGCGGCCGCGTGATCGAGCCCGGTGGACGCTGGGTGCCGTGGTCCCTGACGGCGGAAGTCCCCACCTGGCGCGCACTGTTGGCCGCCGCCGAGACCGAGCTGTCCGCCCCCGCCCGCGCCGGGCAGTCACCGCCGGAGCCGTCGGACGGCCGGGGGCCGCCCGACGCGCTCCTCGACACGGCGGGCCCCGTAGGGCCGGCGGCCGACGGTCCGGTGCTGGCGGTGGCGCTGGCCCGCCGTGACGGTCGGCCGGTGCTCCGCCTGCGATACCGCACGGACGGCCTCGACGCCGAGGCCGCCGCCCGCGTCGCCCGCTACCACCGCGCCGCCCTCGAACAGCTCGCCTCCGCTCCGGATTCCGCGCCCGCCGACCTGAGCCTCGTCTCCGAGGAGGAGCGCCTCCACCAGATCCACGGACTCGCGGGGCGGTCCCGGACGCTGCCGGACCGCAGGTTCCACGAACTCTTCGAGGAGCGGGCGGAGTCCTGCCCGGACGCGGTCGCGGCCGAGTGCGCGGGAGAGACGTGGACGTACCGAGAGCTCAACGCGCGCGCCAACCGGCTCGGCCGGGCGCTGCTGGGGGCGGGGATGCGCTCCGAGGACGTGGTGGCCGTGGCGGCCGAACGCGGCCTGGACTGGATGGCGGCCGTCCTCGCGGTGTTCAAGGCCGGCGGCGTCTACATGCCCGTCGAACCGCACTTCCCGCCCGATCGCATCGCCAGGATGCTCTCCCGGGCCGACTGCGATCTGGTGCTGACCGCGCCGGGCGCTACGGACCACCTCGACCGCGCCCTGACCGGTCGGCCCGGCACCCGCACGCTCTCCATCGACAAGGAGAGCCTGAGCGGCGCCGACACGGCCGACCTGGGGGTCACCGTCGAAGGTTCCCACCCCGCGTACGTCTACTTCACCTCGGGCTCCACGGGCGAGCCGAAGGGCGCCGTCTGCGAGCACGCGGGGATGCTCAACCACCTGTACGCCAAGATCGACGACCTAAGGATCCGCGAGGGCGGAGTCGTCGCCCAGACGGCCCCGCAGTGCTTCGACATCTCGCTCTGGCAGCTGGTGTCGGCCCTGCTGGTGGGGGGACGCACCCTGATCGTCGAACAGACCGCGATCCTGGACGTCCCGCGGTTCCTCGACACGATCGCCGGCGGACGGGCGGAGGTCGTCCAGCTGGTGCCCTCCTACCTGGACGTCGTGCTGTCCGCACTGGAGAGGCGGCCGCGCGCGCTGCCGGACCTGCGGTGCGTGTCGGTGACCGGCGAACCGCTGAAGAGGGACCTCGTCCGCCGCTGGTTCGCCACCGCACCCGGGACCCGGCTGGTCAACGCGTACGGACTGACGGAGACCTCGGACGACACCAACCACGAGGTGATGGAGGCCGCCCCGGACGGCGCGCGCGTCCCCCTCGGGCGCCCGATCCCCAACGTGTACGTCTACGTCGTCGACCAGGACCTGACGCCCGTGCCCCTGGGCGCGCCCGGCGAGATCGTCTTCTCGGGCGTCTGTGTCGGCCGCGGGTACATCAACGACCCCGAACGCACCCGGCACGCCTTCCTGCCGGACCCGCACCGCCCCGGCGAGCGCCTGTACCGGAGCGGCGACTACGGCCGCTGGCTGCCGGACGGCAAGCTCGAATTCCTGGGCCGCCGGGACACGCAGGTGAAGATCCGCGGCTTCCGCATCGAGACCGGGGAGGTCGAGAACGCGTTGCTGGCGGTCCCCGGGGTCCGCGACGCGGCCGTCGTCGTCACGCCGACCGGGGACCGGACGTCGCTCGTCGGCTTCTACACCTCCGACGCGCCGCTGGGCACCGACGTCCTGGCGGAGCGGCTGGCCCGGTCCCTGCCCGCCTACATGGTCCCCTCGGCGCTCCACCGGCGCGACGCACTCGACCTCACCGCGAACGGCAAGGTCGACAAGAAGGCCCTCGCCGGGCTTGCGGAGACGCTGACCCCGGCCGACGCGGCCCACGAGCCGCCCCGCACCCCCACGGAGCAGCGCCTTGCCGACGCGTTCGCCACCGTCCTCGGCCTGCCGCGGGACCGCGTCGGGCGACGGGACCACTTCTTCGACCAGGGCGGAACCTCCCTGTCCGCGGTGCGGCTCGCCATCCACCTGGACAGGGTCGTGCCCCTGCCGGAGGTGCTCAGCCACCCCGTCCTCGCCGACCTGGCCACCCTGATCGACAGCCGTACCCCCCGAGCCGTCCCACCCACTTCCGGCGCGACGAAAGGACGAAGGTCATGACCTCCACACTCCTGCCGAGGAACACCTCCCCGAACGCACCCACGACGTGGGAGACCGAGGCCGCCGAAGGACTGACGCACTGGGCCGTCGAGCAGCGCGACACCCTGCGCGCCCTCGTCACCGAGCGCGGTTCGCTCATGGTCCGCGGCCTGGGACTGCGCGAGGTGTCCGACCTGCGCGAGCTGGCCCGGCACCTGACCACCGGAGCGGTGACCGAGAGGGAGGCCTTCGCCGCCCGTGAGGAGTACGGCGACGGCCTCTACTCCTCGGCCACGTGGCCGCCCAACCAGCCCATGTGCATGCATCACGAGCTCAGCTACACCGTCGAGTTCCCCGGACTGCTGCTCTGCGCGTGCCTCCGTGCGCCGGACGAGGGCGGGGCCACCGCCGTCGCGGACGCCCACGCCGTACTCGAGGCGCTGCCGGCCGAGCTCACCTCACGCATCGCGCGCGAGGGATGGCTCCTCACACGGAACTACAACGACGACATCGGGGCGAGCGTCTCCGACTCCTTCGGCACCGACGATCCGGCCGCCGTCGAGGAGTACTGCCGTGCCCACGCCATCGACTTCGACCGGCGGCCGGACGGCGGACTGCGCACGCGCCAGCGCCGCAGCGCCGTCGTCCACCATCCCGTCACCGGTGTGCCGTGCTGGTTCAACCAGATCGCGTTCCTCAACGCCCGGACACTGGCCCCGGAGATCCGGGAGTACCTGGTCGACGAGTACGGATCCGACGGCCTGCCGTTCGACACCGCCTACGGCGACGGCGACCCGATCGACGACGACACCGTGCGCCTGATCAACTCGGTCTACGAGGCCCACACCGTACGCGTCCCCTGGCAGACCGGCGACCTGCTCCTCATCGACAACATCAGCACCGCGCACAGCCGGGAACCGTACACCGGGCCCCGGGACGTCGTCGTCGCCATGGCGGATCCGGTCCGCATGGACGACTGCTCGCCGCTCTTCGGGAGGGCCGACCGATGACCACCACCCGCTCCGTCCCCCCGGCCGCCGGCCGCGTCGGCCCCCCGCCGTTCGCCGTGATTCCCGGATCCCAGGTCCGCAGCGCCCTCAGCGGGCGCGAGAAGCAGGTCGTCGAGCTGGTCGAGGCGACCTACCGGCTGCACGGCTCGGGCCGGTCGGTCAACCCGCCCTCGTCGTTCCTGAACTTCCCCGACAGGCCGACGGCGCGGATCATCGCGCTCCCCGCCTCGCTCGGCGGTGACGCACCGGTCAGCGGCCTCAAGTGGATCTCCAGCTTCCCCTCCAACGTGGCCGCGGGGATACCCCGGGCCTCCGCCGTCCTCATCCTCAACGACCCGGTGACCGGCTACCCCTTCGCCTGCATGGAGAGCTCCATCATCAGCGCCACCAGGACCGCCGCCTCCGCCGCGTCCGCCGCCGACCGGCTCAGCCGCGACAGGCCGCGACCCCTGCGCGTCGGGTTCTTCGGCGCGGGACTGATCGCCCGCTACATCCACACCTTCCTGGTGGGCACCGGCTGGTCGTTCGACGACATCGGCGTCTACGACGTCTCGCCCGACAGCTCCGCCGGATTCCGCACCTACCTCGAACAGACGGGGACGGCCGGCCGGATCACGGTCCACAGCGGAGGAGAGCAGCTGATCCGCCAGAGCGATCTCGTCGTGTTCGCCACCGTGGCCGCGCAGCCGCACGTCCACGAGGCGTCATGGTTCGCCCACAACCCCGTGGTGCTCCACGTCTCGCTCCGCGACCTCGCCCCGACGGTCCTGCTCGCGTCGACCAACATCGTCGACGACGTCGACCACTGCCTCCGGGCGGCGACGTCACCCCACCTCACCGAGCAGCTCACGGGCAACCGGGACTTCGTGGACGGCACGCTCGACCAGGTCGTCGCCGGCGAGGTGACGATCCCGCGCGACCGGCCCGTGGTCTTCTCCCCGTTCGGTCTCGGCGTGCTCGATCTCGCCGTCGGCAACCTCGTCTACGACGAGGTGGCGAGCCGCGGCGGTCTGCACCTCGTCGACGACTTCTTCACGGAACTGAGCCGCTACGGCTGAGCCCGAAAGCCCCACGCCACAACGGACGTTCCCCCGCGTCCCCGGCAGGCGAACCCGAGCCCGCGGCAGCGAGGCCCGGCACACCGCCCGACGGGACACCGGGTGCTCGCCACGACCGAGGAGTGACCATCGTGCCCGTCATCACCGCCCCCGAGGCATTCAACGAAGAGGACCTCTACGTCGACCTCCGGCACCTGTTCGGATGCTCGCTGTTCCTCAAGTGCGAGGGGTTCAACTTCGCCGGATCCATCAAGCTCAAGGCCGCCCGCGAGATGGTCGAGGCCGCCGAGCGGAGCGGGGTCCTGAAGCCGGACTCGGTTCTGGTCGAATCCTCCTCCGGGAACCTCGGCGTCGCCCTCAGCATGATCGCGGCGAGCAGGGGCTACCGCTTCGTGTGCGTCACGGACTCACGGTGCAACCTCTCGACGAGGCTGACGATGGAAGCCCTGGGCAGCCAGGTCCACGTCATCGCCACGGCGAAGGCCGACGGCGGCCTCCTCGGCGCCCGACTGGCCCATGTGCGCCGCCTCTGCGCGTCCGACGACCGCTTCGTCTGGCTCAGCCAGTACACCAACTCCGACAACTGGAAGGCCCACTACCGGAGGACGGCGCCCGCCATCGGCCGGAGGTTCCCGCAGCTGGACGTGCTGTTCGTCGGGGTCGGCACCACGGGCACCCTGATGGGCTGCGCGCGCTACTTCCGGACCTGGCACCGGTCCGTGCGGATCGTCGCCGTCGACAGCGTCGGCTCGGTCACCTTCGGGGGCCCTCCCGGCCGGCGCATGATTCCCGGCCTGGGCATGAGCGTCCCGCCACCGCTGTTCGACCGGGACTACGTGGACGAGGCGGTGTCCGTGGAGGAGGCCGACGCCATCCGCACCTGCCGCCGGCTGGCCCGGCGCGGCTTCCTCTTCGGCGGTTCCACCGGCACGGTGGTCAGAGGCGCCACGAAGTGGCTGGCCGAACACGGCAGGCCCGGGCTCACCTCCGTCGCCATCGCCCCCGACCTCGGCGAGCGCTACCTCGACACCGTCTACCAGTCCAACTGGGTCCAGGCCCTCTACGGCGAGGACGCCCTCGCGGACGACGTGCGGGACGACCTGGAGGACGCCTTCGTGGCCTCCTCCGAAGCCGGTCACCCGGGCGCCCCCGCAGTCGGCCACCCCGCCTCCTCCGAAGCCGGCCACCCGGGCGCCTTCGCGGACGCCCCCGGAACAGCGGCGGAAGCGGGCGACGGCGCGGATCTCCGCCACCGCGAACGGCACGCCCCGATGCCTACGCCCGCCGCGCCGAGGCCCGCCGAAGCGGACGCGAGGACCCCCGGTCCGTCCTGAGGCCGCTCAGGCCGGGCGTGCCACGGACCCGCGGGCGTCCGCCCGCCCGCGCCCGGGCCGCCGCGAGCACCACGGCCGCCGCCGCTCCGTACGCCGCCGTCGCCCCGTCGCCGCCCACCAGGTACGCGACCGCTCCGGCGAGGGCGACGCCCAGCCACTCCCAGCGGCCGTCCAGGGCGACGAGGGCGACGAGCAGGAGGGCGTACCAGGAGTAGCCGGGGGTCATCAGGAGGAAGGCCGTACCGGTGGTCAGCAGGCCTCCCCGCCAGGGGCGTTCCGGGTCACCGCGCCACCAGACGGTGAGGACCACCCCCGTCATGGCGAGAAGCGCCACGGGCAGCGCCCAGGAGTCCGGCAGGACGAGTCGCAGCAGGACGTACCGTCCGCCCGCCGAGGCGTCGTCGTACCCCTCCTCCTGGGCGTACCCGCCGAGGTAGCCGAGGACCGATCCCCGTGACAGCAGGACGTACGGGAGGTAGAGCGCGCCGACGGTGACGGCGGCGGGCAGCAGGACGGCCAGGGCCGCACGCGGCCGGCGCACCCCCGGGACGGCACAGGGAAGCAGGACGGCCGGCAGCAGCTTCGCGGCGATCGCGAGCCCGAGCAGCACCCCGCCCGTCACGCGCCGCCGGGCGACGACGGCGAGGGCGGCGACGGAGAGGAGGACGGCCAGGACGTCGACGTGGGCGTTGTTGACGGCCTCGACGGGCACGACGGGACACCAGCCCCACAGCGCGGCCCGCCACGGGGAGCCCCGCCCGCGCAGGACGAGCAGCAGCAGGCCGGTCACGGCGAGGGAGAGCAGGGCGCCGCCCGTCTGGAGCGCCTTGTGCCGGACGTCCCCCGGTGACAGGCCGTGGACCAGCAGGAACCAGCCCTCGGCGGTCGGTGGATAGACGGTGTGCACGGCGGGTCGGTTGATCCGGGTGCAGCCGCCGTCGGCGAGCGGGGCGAGGTTCCCGTCGTGTCCGCAGGCGTCCCGCTCGGGGAAGAGCCAGCGATCACGCAGTCCCGCGAGCGCCGGGTCGCCCGGCGCGTGGTCGTACGGCGAGACGCCGGCGGCCTGCACCCGGCCGTCCCACGCGTAGCGGAAGGAGTCCGTACTGGTACGGGGTGCGGCGACCAGGCCGGTGGCGGCCACCACGGCCGCCCCCGCCAGGACCAGCGGGACGACCGCGCGGGCGGGGACCCGGCGCAGGGCGGCCACGGCGGCGGCGTACAGCGCCCAGCATCCCGTGTACCCGGCGAGGAAGGCGGCACCGGCCGCGTCGCCGCGCAGGAGCACCGTGAGAGCGGCGGCCAGGGCCGCGAGCGGCAGCGCGGCGACGAGGAGGGGACGGGCGGTACGGGGCATGGACGCAGCCTGGCAGCGGCGGCGTCCGGCAGGAGGGCGACCCGTCGGGGCGTTCGGGTTTCGTAAGGTGTCGCAGCGCCCGTACGCCCCCTCACGGCGGTGTCATGGACGGCATGACCTCCCGCATGTCCAGACGGCCCCGTCCCACCCTGCCCGCGCTCCGGCCGCCCGAGTTCACCGGACGCCTGCACGACGCGAGAACGGCGACGGCCGTCGGACGGCTGCTCGGCGCGGCGTTCGCCGTCTGCTTCCTCACCGGTCTCGTCAGCCACTACCTCCAGCACCCGCCCGACTGGCTCGCCGACCGGCTGCCCACGCGGCCGGTGTGGGGATACCGGCTGACGCAGGGGCTGCACGTCGCCACCGGCCTCGCCGCGATCGTGCTGCTCCTGGTCAAACTGTGGACGGTCTATCCGCGTCTGTTCACCTGGCCGCCGGTGCGGTCCGTCCGCCACGCCCTCGAACGGCTCTCCGTCGCCGTACTCGTCGCCACCGCCGTGTTCCAGGTCCTGACCGGGCTGCTCAACATCGTCCAGTGGTATCCGTGGCCGTTCTCGTTCGTCCCGGTGCACTTCGCGGTCGCCTGGGTCGTCGCCGGCTCGATCCTGCTGCACCTCGCGGTCAAGGCCCCGGAGATCAGGGCCCATTGGCGGCGCCGGTCGCCCGGCACGCTCGAACTGCCCGCCGAGGACGTCCGCGACCGGCGCTCGCTGCTTCTCGGGGTGGGCGCGGCGGTCGGCGTGGTGACGGCGACGACGGTCGGGCAGTCCTTCACTCCGCTGAAGTCGCTGGACCTCCTCGCCCCCCGCCATCCCGACCACGGACCACAGGGACTGCCCGTGAACCGGACCGCCGCCGCGGCCGGGGTGTCGGCGGGCGGCCTGGGGGAGTGGCGCCTCGACGTCCTCGGCCCCCGCGCGTACAGCCTGACCCTCGACGCGCTCGGGGCGATGCCCCGGGCGTTCGTGACGCTGCCGATCGCCTGTGTGGAGGGCTGGAGCGTCGACGCCGACTGGGCAGGGGTCCGCGTCCGCGACCTGGTCGAGCGGGCGGGCGGACGGCCGGGCAGGGACGCCGTCAGGGTGACGTCGCTGGAGGTCGCCGGCTCCTACCGGGTGATGGAGATGGGCACGGAGTACGTGGACGATCCGCTGACCCTCCTCGCCCTCGCCCTGAACGGGCGGAGACTCTCGCTCGACCACGGTTTCCCGGCCCGGATCATCGCCCCGAACCGGCCCGGCGTCCTGCAGACCAAGTGGGTGCACCGGCTGGAGGTCCTGTGAGGACGGTGAGCGCGGCGCGGTACGCGGTCGGCGGCGTCGGCCTCCTCCTGATCGGCCTCGGCGTGTGGCTGGTCGCGGAACAGCCCGACCCGGTGGACGTGTTCGTGTGGTGGGCCGGGGCGCTCGTCCTCCACGACGGGATCATCGCCCCGCTCGTCCTCGCCGTCGGCCTGCTGCTCGCCGGGCGCCCCGGGCGGGGACTGCCGCGCGGGGCGCTGATCGTCGCCGCGAGCGTGACCCTCGTGACCCTGCCGCTGCTCCTCCGGCCTGGCGCCGCGGCCAACCCGTCGGCGCTGCCCCTGCCGTACGGGCGCAACCTCCTGATCGTGCTCGTCTGCGTGGCCGTGGTGACGGGTGCGGCGGAGCTCGTACGGCGTCGGCGGGCACGGTCTCAGGGAGACGACGGCGCGGACGGGTGAGGCACGAGGGACAGGAAGGGCCGAGCGGCCACCGTCCAGCTCTCGGAGACCGACCAGCCCGTCCGGGTGGCGAGCGCCGACAGGGCGCGGGCGCCCACCCGGGCCCAGGGGAACGGTGTGCCGCGACCGCCCCGGCCGTCGTCGACCCGCACCTCGCAGCGCTCGTCCACGTCCACCGGAGCGCATTCGGCGAGGACGAGGCCGGTGCGGGAGACGACCTGCCGCAGCCGCCGCAGCAGTGAGGCCGGATCACCGCCTATCCCCGTGTTGCCGTCGATCAGGAGCGCGGTCTCCCAGCGGCCCTCGGCGGGCAGCGGGTCGAAGACCGACCGGCACAGAGCCGCTGCGCCGAGCCGTTCCGCACGGGCCACGGCCTCCGGGCTGATGTCGATGCCCAGCGCCCGGCGGCCCTCGGCGGTGAGGGCCGCGACGAGCCGCCCCGGTCCGCAGCCGATGTCCAGGACGCTGCCGCGGCAGCGCTCCAGGACGGACAGGTCGGCCGCGTCCGGCGCCTCGCACCACCGCTCGACCTCCAGGGGCAGGAGCCAGCCGTCGTCCCGGCGGAGGAAGAGCGGGCCCCGCCCGGCGCGCAGGGCCGCGGTGTACGGGTCGGCCCGCCAGGTCGTCGTCGCGGTCACGTCGTCGCTCCCGAAGGAGCGCCGGCCGCCCGACCGCTCCCCGCCGGAGCGGAGGCCAGCGCGTCGTGCAGGGCCGCGAAACGGGTGCCGGCCGCCAGGGCCGCCACGTCCCGCGCGTCCTGCGCGGTGTCCACGTCACGCAGGACGGGCAGGAGGCCGGTCCTGAGCCCCGCCCGGCGCAGCCGCTCGTACTGGACGGCCCCGGTGTCGGGCCGGGACATCGGCACGCCGAGCAGCAGACCGGGGTCGGGGGAGGCGAGCCCGAGGCCCCAGAAGCCGCCGTCGGCGGCCGGGCCGAACCAGGCGTCGCACGTCTCCCACTCCAGTGCGCGGCCCAGGAGCGCGGGGGTGATCTGCGGGGTGTCCATGCCGATGAGGAACGCCGGTCCCGGGCAGCCCTCGAACGCGGCGGCGAGCCGTACGTCGAGACCGCCCGCCACCTGCGGGGCGACCACGAAGCCCGCGGGCAGCCACGGGCCGGGCTCTCCGTCGAGGACCAGGACGTGCCGGGCCGCGGGCACGGACGCGGCGACCGCGAGCGTGTCCGCGAGCGCCGCCTCGGCGAGGGCGGCGGCCTCGGCCGGTGTGAACGGGGGAGTGAGCCGGGTCTTCACCCGGCCCGGCACCGGCTGCTTCGCGATGACGAGGAGCGTGGTCACGGGCGGCCCCCGCCCACGGCCGCCGGCTCGTCGAGCACCCGCCGCATGTCGTGCACGGCCTGCCAGGTGCCCTTCCACGTGCCCGTGACCTTGGAACGGCCCGAGCGCGGAAGGTACGGCACGTCGACCTCGCGCACCCGCCACCCCGCGTCGGCGGCCCGCACGACCATCTGCAGCGGATAGCCGCTGCGCCGGTCGGAGAGGCCGAGGCCGAGCAGCGCCTCGCGGCGGGCCGCCCGCATCGGCCCGAGATCGCGCAGCCGCAGCCCGGTGCGGCGGCGCAGCAGCCACGACAGGGCGAGGTTCCCGGCCCGGGCGTGGGCCGGCCAGGCACCCCGCACGGTGGGACGGCGCCGCCCGAGGACGAGCTCCGCGGCGCCCTGCGCCACCGTACCGACGAGCCCGGGCAGCAGGCCCGGATCGAGGGAGGCGTCGCAGTCGCAGAAACAGACGAACTCGGCCTCCGAGGCCAGCAGTCCGGCGTGGCAGGCGGCGCCGAAGCCGCGCCGGGACTCGTGGACGACGGTGGCCCCGAGCCCGGCGGCCAGCTCGGCCGAGCCGTCGGTGGAGCCGTTGTCGACGACGATCGGCCGCCAGCCGGCGGGGATCCGGGCAAGGACCCAGGGCAGGGCCTCGGCCTCGTCGAGACAGGGAAGGACGACATCTACGCTCATGGGTGTCACGTCCTCACCGTAGGAACCGCCGGGCCCTCCGGGGCCCTTCCACTCCTTACGAAACGCGGACGTCGCCCCACGTACCCCCTGGTGGCCGTGGCCGCGCGGGAGCGGCGGGTGCGAGGCTGTCCGCCATGAGCGAGCGCGAAGAGCCGGCGGGCACCGCCCGGATCCTGGTGGTGGACGACGACCCGACGGTGGCCGAGGTGGTCACCGGGTACCTGGAACGGGCCGGATGCGCCGTCGAGCACGCGGCCGACGGACCCGAGGCCCTACGGCGGGCGGCGGCGCGGTGGCCCGACCTGGTCGTGCTCGATCTGATGCTGCCCGGCCTGGACGGCTTCGAGGTCTGCCGCCGCCTCCGGGAGGCCGGGCCCGTCCCGGTGATCATGCTGACCGCCCGTGGCGACGAGGCGGACCGGATCACCGGCCTGGAGACCGGGGCCGACGACTACGTCACCAAGCCCTTCAGCCCCCGGGAGCTGGTGCTGCGCGTCGAGTCCGTGCTCCGGCGGACCAGGACCGCGGCCGCGGCCCCGGCCGAGCGCCGCGCCGCGCTGCGGTCCGGTGACCTCACGGTGGATCCCGCGACCCGCAGGGCCACCCGGGCGGGCGGCGAACTCGCCCTGACCCTGCGGGAGTTCGACCTCCTCGTGTACTTCCTGGAGCACCCGGGCGCGGCGCACACCCGGGAGGATCTGATGCGGCACGTGTGGGGCTGGGACTTCGGGGACCTCTCCACCGTCACCGTCCACGTCCGTCGGCTGCGGGCCAAGATCGAGGACGACCCGGCGAGGCCCCGCCTCGTCCAGACCGTCTGGGGCGTCGGATACCGCTTCGAGCCGGGGCAGGGGGAGAGCGCCGCGTGAACGACGTCCTGCTCATCGCGGCCTTCGCCCTCGGGGGAGCCGTCTGCGCCGGAGCGGCGGGCGCGGTCGTCCTGCGCCTCGTACGCCACCGCTCCGTGGCCGTCTCCCTCACCGTGGTCGCGGCCGTCACCGTCACGGCGATGCTCGCCGGCACGCTCGCCGTCGCTCGGGCGATGTTCCTGTCCTCCCACGACCTGTGGGTCGTGACCGTCGTCGTCGCCATGGCGGCTCTCGTCTCCCTCGGCACCGCGCTGGTCCTCGGCCGCTGGGTCGTGGCCCGGAGCCACGCCCTCACCCGCGCGGCACGGGAGTTCGGCGACGGCGGCCGGTTCTCCGCTCCCGAGGGCGCCGCCACCGCCGAACTCGCCGCGCTCGGCCGCGAACTGGCCCTCACCAGCGGTCGCCTCGACGCCTCCCGGCAGCGCGAACGCGCCCTGGAGGCGTCCCGCCGGGAACTCGTCGCCTGGATCTCCCACGACCTCCGCACCCCGCTCGCCGGGCTGCGGGCGATGGCGGAGGCCCTGGAGGACGGCGTGGCCGCCGACCCCGTCCGCTACCACCGGCAGATCCGCGCCGAGACCGACCGTCTCACCGCCATGGTCACCGACCTCTTCGAGCTCTCCCGCATCCACGCCGGCGCGCTGACCCTCACGCCCAGCCGCGTCTCCGTGTACGACCTGGTCGGCGACGCGCTGAGCGGGGCCGACCCCCTCGCCCGCCGGAGCGGCGTCCGGCTGGTGGGCGGCGCGGTCGAGGCCGTCCCCGTGGAGGTGGACGGCGGGGAGATGACCCGGGTTCTGGCGAACCTCCTGGTCAACGCGATCCGTCACACCCCCGCGGACGGCACCGTCGCGGTGGCGGCCGAGCGCAGGGACGGCGCCGTCGTCCTCTCCGTCACCGACGGCTGCGGTGGCATCCCCGACGCGGACCTGCCACGGGTCTTCGACACCGGCTGGCGCGGCACCGACGCCCGCACACCACCCGCGGGGGCGGGCCTCGGCCTCGCCATCGTCCGGGGCATCGTCGAGGCCCACGCGGGACGCGCGGAGGTGCGCAACGTGGCCGGGGGCTGCCGCTTCGAGGTGACCCTCCCCGCGGCGGCGGGCTGAGAGCGGACGCGGGGGAGCAGACGTCAGCCGGTACCGGTGACGACGCCGGTACCCCTGCCGACGCCGACGCCGGTACGGGTGACGCCACCGACACCGCCGCCGCCCCCTGTCCCTGGCGCCCGCTGTCCGACGGCCGACGAGGCACGCTGCCCCGCCACGGCGAACTCCGCCATCCCCTCGGTGAAACCGACCTCCGGCCGCCAGCCGAGGTCACCGCGCAGCCGGGAGGAGTCCGCGGTGATGTGCCGGACGTCGCCGAGCCGGAACTCCCCGGTCACCACCGGCGCCGGGCCGCCGTGCGCCGAGGCCAGGGCGGCCGCCATCTCGCCGATGGTGTGCGGCTCGCCGCTGCCGGTGTTGTACGGGGCGAGCCCCCCGGTCGGCGGTCCGGCGGTGGCTGCCAGGGCGAGCACGTTGGCCGAGGCCACGTCCCGGACGTGCACGAAGTCCCGGCGCTGACCGCCGTCCTCGAAGACGCGGGGCGCCTCGCCCCGGGCGAGCGCCGAACGGAAGAACGAGGCCACGCCCGCGTACGGGGTGTCCCTGGGCATCCCCGGGCCGTACACGTTGTGGTAGCGCAGCGACACCGCCGTCCCTCCCGCCGACCGCGCCCAGGCGGCCGCCAGGTGCTCCTGGGCGAGCTTCGTCGCGGCGTACACGTTCCGGGGGTCCGACGGAGCCTCCTCTCCCACCAGTTCGGGCAGCAGCTCGGATCCGCACCGCCCGCAGCACGGCTCGAAGCGGCCCGCCGCGAGGTCCTCCCGGCGACGGGCGCCCGGCCGGACGGGGCCGTGCCGGGGGCACTCGTACCGCCCCTCCCCGTACACCACCATCGAGCCCGCGAGCACGAGCCGCCGCACTCCGGTCTCCGCCATGGCGGCGAGGAGGACGGCGGTGCCCAGGTCGTTGCAGCTCACGTACTCCGGGGTGTCGGCGAAGTCCTGGCCGAGGCCGACCATGGCGGCCTGGTGGCAGACCGCGTCGACCCCGCGCAGCGCCGCGCGGACGGCCGCCGGGTCGCGCACGTCGGCGCGCACGAACTCCGCCGCCGGTGGTTCCGGGGCGATCGGGTGCGCGCCGGGGAGCAGCGCGTCGAGGACGACGGGCTCGTGGCCGGTCCCCAGGAGGGCGGTGACGATGTGGGAGCCGATGAACCCGGCTCCTCCGGTGACGAGTACACGCATGGCCCGGACGCTACGGACCCGCACCGGCTCCCGGGGCGGACCGCGCCGGGCCGTAAGACTTCCGTCATCCGCCCGGACTTCCGGGGCGCGGTGGCGGTCGCGTTGGACGGCCGGAGGAGAGCGCGCGTTCAGGAGGTGTCGTGGACGGCACCCACACGCTCCGGCTGGAAGGCCTGGACACGAGCAACGGGCCCGATCTGCGCGTTCTGTTGAGCGACGCGCCGGTCAAGGAGGGGAGGTCCGCCCGGGGCGTCTTCGACGACGGCGCGCACGTCAGCCTGGCCAGGCTCGAGGGGAACAGGGGAGACCAGAACTACCCGCTGCCCTCGGACGTCGACTGGTCCGCCTACCGGAGCGTCAGCATCTGGTGCGACCGGTTCGACGTCTCCTTCGGCGCGGCGGAGATCGTCCCCGCCTGAGGCCGGCCGGCCACCGTGTGTCGCCGCGGACCCGCGACGTGATCCGACCGTGCCGCCGCGCGCATGCCCGCGGGCCGACCGTCAGAGGGTCGGGCCGGAGGTGCCCCGGCCCGGGATTCCCGCCCTGCGCAGGGCCGAGCGCCAGCTGAGGGCGACCGCGGTCTCGGCCAGGCCGAGGAGGACGAGCCACAGACCGAGGAGCCTGGTCAGCGCGCGGGCCGACTCCGTCGGCAGCGCCAGGACCACGATGCCCGCCACGATGCCGAGGGCCGCGACCGCCATGACGACGCCGCGGTGCGGCATCTCCTTGGCGGCGATGGCGGTGTACAGGGTGAAGATGCCGGACACCAGCCAGACGGCGCCGACGATGAGAGAGAGCGCGGCGATCGTCTGCAGCGGGTTCCTCAGACACAGCACCCCGCCGAGGACGCACAGGACGGCCACGATCAGACCGGGCACGCGGTCCCCGCTGTCGCGGCCGAACGCGGCCACGAAGCGGAAGCCGCCGATCACCAGCAGGTACAGCCCGATGAGTACGGCGAGGACGTGCAGCGTAGCGTCCGGCCAGACGAGCAGCAGCACGCCCGGCACGAGTGTCGCCAGCGCGGCGCCGAGGAGCCACATCCAGGACCGGCCCAGACGCTCCAGCTGGTCCGACGCGTCGACCCCGGGGGCTGGGGGCTCCCCGCCCGGTCCGGCATGGGGTGCGGGGCCCTGTGACGTGGTCATGCGTCCTCCTCCGCTCGCCCGGGTGGACGCCTCCCTCGCGGTGCTCGGAGGCGAGGACTCCTCTCGCGGTGCCCGGAGGCGCGAGAGGCCTCTCGCGAGGGCCGGAGGCGGGCGCACGCGGGGCTTCGTGACCAGTGTGCACCCTTTGTCCCTCCGTCGCCTCACCTCGTTCCGAGGGTGGCGGCGTCCCCGATCCAGGTGGCCGCGGAGCCCGGCGGCGGAGCGCGGCGTCGCCGTGCCGGACGGCGCGTAGAGTGGGGCCGGGCGCGGTGTGATCATGAGGAGTATGGGTGACCGCCGTCAGCCTGGAGCACGCCACCGTCCCCGCCGACACCGGGGAGGTGACCCTCCTGATAGCCCGCCGCGTGGAGCCCGGCCACGAGGCCGCCTTCGAGCGGTGGGCCAAGGGGATCCTCGACAGCGCGGCCGCCTTCCCCGGCCACCTGGGGTACGGCTTCTTCCGCTCGTCCGGTGGCGACGCCCCGTGGTTCCTCGTCCACCGCTTCCGGGACGCGCGGGCATGCCGGGCCTGGCAGGAGTCGCCCGAGCGTGCCGCGTGGTTCGCCGACTGCCAGGGGCACCACCACACCGAGGTCGCCCGTCGTGAACTGACCGGCATGGAGACATGGTTCGCCAAGCCGGGATCGACACGGCCCGCTCCTCCCCGGTGGAAGATGGCGATCAGCGCGACCCTGGCGATCTACCCGATCTCCGTGCTCGGCAGCCTCTTCCTCGTGCCACACCTGACCCCGCTCCCGCTCCTGCTCAGCAGCGCTGTCGTGGCCTGCGTCTTCAACGTGCTGATGACGTACGTGGCGATGCCCGCGGTCAGCCGACTCCTGCGCGACTGGCTCACCCCCTAGCGTCCGGTGCCGGGCGCCGACGCGGCCACCGCCTCGGGGATCAGCGCTCCCTATTTCATCTGCCGTACATGGAAACGGAGTTGGGACGCCCCTAGTGTCGTGGGCATGGCATCAGGAACCCTGACCGGGCGCCGCCACGTCGATCACGGGCGTGCGGCGAGCGCCCTCTGTACGGTCGCCCAGGCGCGCTGAACGCCTTCTTCCCCGCGGGATCCCCACCCGGCGCCCTCGCCCGGGTCCCGTCGCACGCCCTCTTCCCCGAATCCCGGGCCGCCGGCCGCAGCCGACGGCCCGTCGTGCCCCGTACGCCGACGCGCCCAGGAGGAACGGACCCCATGAGTGAGAATCGACGTCCACCGGTGAGCCGCCGCGGTTTCCTCGGCGGTGCCGCCGTCGCCGCGGCCACCGCGCTGCCCGGCCTCGCCCAGATCGCCGCGGCCGGCCCCGCCGCCGCGGCGGCCCGCCCGAACATCCTGCTGATCGTCACCGACGACCAGCCCAAGCAGACCGAGTGGGCCCTGCCCAAGACCGTCGGCTGGCTCGCCGACCAGGGCGTACGGTTCACCAACGGCCATGTCACCACCCCGCTGTGCTCCCCCTCGCGCTCCAGCGTCTTCTCCGGCCGGCACGCCCACAACCACGGTGTGCGCAACAACCAGGCCTCGCACGTGCTCGACCAGAGCACCACCGTGCAGCGGTACCTCCAGCAGGCCGGCTACCGCACCGGGCTGTTCGGCAAGTACCTCAACGCCTGGGCGCTGGAGGACAACCCGCCGCACTTCGAGGAGTTCGCCCTCCTCCAGCCCGGATACGTGAACGCCCGGTGGAACATCGACGGCACCGTCAAGACGATCAACAACTACACCACCACCGTCATCAAGAACCGCACCCTGACCTTCCTCGACAAGGCCGCCACCGACACCAGGCCCTGGTTCGCGTACGTCACCCCGTACGCCTCCCACGGTCCGCGCACCCCCGAGGCGAAGTACGCGGGTACCGCCGTACCCGAGTGGAACGGCAGGCCCTCGGTCCCGGAGGGCGACCGCAGCGACAAGCCGGCCTACATCAAGGACGCCACCGGCACCCTCGCCGACGGCAAGGCCATCCGTGCCGAGCAGCTGCGCACCCTGCTCTCCGTCGACGACGCGGTGCAGGCGTTCAAGGACAGGCTCCAGGCCCTGGGGCAGCTGGACAACACCCTCGTCATCTACATCGGTGACAACGGCTTCAGCTGGGGCGACCACGGCTGGACCGCCAAGTCGGTGCCCTACCGGCCGGCGCACGAGGTGCCGTTCTACCTCTCCTGGCCGGCCGGCGGACGGGGCGCGGGGACCGTGGACAACCGCGTGGTCGCCAACATCGACATCGCGCCGACGATCCTCGACGCCGCGGGCATCACCCCGGCAGCGCCCCAGGACGGCCGTTCCCTGCTCTCCTCCTACGACCGCGACCACCTGCTGGTGGAGTGGTGGAAGCAGGGTGCCGGCGCCGGCGGGGTGCCGACCTGGTCCTCGTACGTCGCCAAGGACAAGCAGTACACCGAGTACTACGACCTGACGACCGACGCGAACGGAACCGTGTCCGGCACCGGCCAGGTGAAGTTCCGTGAGTACTACGACCTGACGAACGACCCGCACCAGCTGACCAACAAGCTCCACCAGGCCACCCCCGCCCAGGAGCAGGCCCTCGGCATTCCCGCCCTGGCCGCCCGGCTCGCCGCCGACCGCGTGTCCTGACCGCTCCACCACCGCCCCGGCCGGGCATCCGCGCGAGCGCGGGTGTCCGGCCGCCCCCCTGCCGGGCACCGCCCGCCGTGCGAAGCCGCCGGCTTCGGCCCCGTCAGGACCCCAGTACCTCCACGTGGTCGCCGATCGCGACCACCAGGACCCGCGAGCCCGGCTCGGTGGTCCGCCAGCGGTGCCGGACACCGCCGGACAGCAGCAGGCTGTCCCCGCGGGCCAGCCGGTGGATCCGGCCGTCGGCCTCCACCTCCGCCGCGCCGTCCGCCACGTACATCAACTCGTCGTTGCGGTGCCGGAACTCGCGGTCCGCCTCGTGCTCGCCGACGAACTCCAGGGCGTGCAGCTGATGGCGGCCGCGGACGACGGGCCGGACGCGTGCCTCCCGGTCGAGGCCGCTGTCGTCACCGGCCCGCACCAGATCGATCGTGCGGGACTCGTCCGAGGCCGCGAGCAGCTGCACCGCCGTGGTGCCGAGCGCGTCCGCGATCCGCTGCAGCGACCGCATGCTGGGCCGCGCCCGGTCGTTCTCGATCTGGCTGAGGAACGGGGACGAGAGCCCGCTGCGCTCGGCCACGTCGGCGAGCGTCAGATCGAGCGCCCGCCGCCGTCGGCGTACGGCGGCACCCACCCGGGGTGTGTTCACGGCCTCCATGGATGTCCCGTCCTTCCCCCACCCCGCGGCACCGTTCTCCCTGGTCGACGGCGCCTGACGGCACCTTACGCGCCCCGCGCCGGGAACCCGGAGACGGTTTCGCACTGCCGACACACGCACGTCACATAACAGCCCTACCGTCAAAGTCGATTGATCCCATCAAAGAAACTTTGACGCTCTGGAGCGCCGACATGCCCCCGATCGACCAGAACTCGCGCCGCCGACGCCCCACCGGCCTCATCGCCTGCGACGAGACGGCCGTGTACGACGGCCTCACCCTCTACGCGCCGCTCACCGGCACGGGAGAGGTCTACCTCGTCGACATCCACGGCCGCACCGTCCACCGCTGGGACCTGCCCTACCGGCCCGGCCGCCACGCCCGGCTGCTCGCCGACGGCACCCTCGCCTACAACGGCGTCCTCCCGGACGAGCGGGCCCTCTTCCCCATGTGGCACAAGTACCGGGGCGGTGTCATGCTCCGGGCGGCGCCCGACGGATGCGTCCTCCGGGAACACTGGGATCCCCTCCAGCACCACGACGCCCACCACCTCGACGACGGCCGCGTCCTCTACACCGCCCTGGAGCCCCTGACCGGGGAGGACGCCGCGACGGTACGGGGCGGCGTACCCGGTTCCGAAGCCGCGGACGGCATCGTCTGGGCCGACACCATCAGGGAAGTCGGCCCGGACGGCGAACTCCTCTGGTCCTGGCGCGCCGCGGAGCACCTCGACCCCGCGTCGTACCCGCTCCACGAGGCGTACGCCCGGGAGCACTGGCCCCTGATCAACAGCGTCACGCCCCTGCGGGACGGCAACATCCTCGCCAGCCTCCGCAGCGTCTCGGCGGTCGTCGTCATCAGCCGCGACACCGGTGAGATCCTCTGGCGCAGCCGCCCCGGCACGGTCAGCCAGCAGCACGCGCCCACCGAACTGGACGACGGGCGGCTGCTGGTCTTCGACAACGGCGTCTTCCGCCCCGGACACGACGTCCCCTTCTCCCGAGTCGTCGAGATCGACCGGACCGGCGGAGACGTCGTGTGGGAGTACCACGATCCCGCCCGCGAGTTCTTCTTCGCGCCCTTCATGGGTTCCGCGCAGCGGCTGCCCAACGGCAACACCCTCGTCACCGACTCCCCGTCCGGACGGCTCTTCGAGGTGACGAAGGACGGCTATCTCTGCTGGGAGTACGTGGTCCCCCACTTCGCCGGCTACGAGGAGAGCGAGGTCCGGGGCCTCTTCCCGTCCGAGCCCAACGCGGTCTTCCGCGCCTACCGTTACGCGGCGGCCGAGATCCCGTGGCTGGAGGCGACGGCATGACGACCACCAGAGACACCCCGTCCGGCACCCCCTCGGCCCACCCCGACACCGCCCCCGGCCACCCCGCAGAGGCCGTCGACGCGCCGGTCCCGCTGCGGCGACTGGCACCGCTGGCGGCCCAGCACGTCCTGGCGATGATCGCCGCGCCCGTCTCCACCGTCTTCCTCGTCGCCGGCACCCTGAAGATGCCGCCGGCCGCCACCGCCTCGCTGCTCAGCGCCGTCCTGCTGCTGTGCGGCGTGGGCGCCCTGCTCCAGTCCCTCGGTGTGTGGCGGATCGGCGGCAGGCTGCCGTTCGTCATGCTGCCCGGTGGCGCCGCCACCGCGCTGTTCCTCCAGATCGCCCAGGAACACGGCGCCGCGACCGCCACCGGCGCCGTCCTCCTGGCGGCGGCCCTGCTGCTCTCGGTGCTGCCCCTGTACGCCCGGGTCGTACGGCTCTTCCCGCCCCTGGTCATGGGGGTGACCGTGCTGCTCATCGGGATCGCGATGATCCGGGTCGCCGCCCGGCTCATCACCGGCCCGGACGGCACCGGCGAACCGCGCGCGGTGCTCCTGGCCGCGCTCACGGTCGCGGCGACCGTCGCCGCGTACGTCCTCCTGCGCGGCGTCTGGCGCCAGACCTCCGTCCTCATCGGGATGGCGACGGGAACCGTCGTGGCGGTGACCACCGGCCTCGGCACCTTCGGTCCCGCGGCCGGAAGCGGCTTCGCCCTGCCGGACCTCCTGCCGTTCGGAGCGCCCCGGTTCGATCTGCTCGCCGCCCTGCCGCTGCTCGTGTTCAGCCTCACCACCTTGGCCGAGATCACCGGACAGACGGTGCTCAACAGCGAGACCGTGGGCCGGACTCCCGCCCCCGAGCGGGACGTCCCGCGCGTCGCCCGCGCCGACGCGCTCGTCTCGATGGTGGGCGGGCTGTTCGGCACGTCCCTCATGGTCACCAGCGCCGAGAACATCGGCATCGGCCGGCTCACCGGAGTCCGCAGCCGCTTCGTGACCGCCGGGGCGGGAGTCCTCCTCGTCGTCCTCGGCCTGGCCACTCCGGTGTCCCGCGCCCTGGCCGGCATACCGGAGGCCGTCGTCGGCGGCTCGTCCCTCGTCGTCTACGCCGTCATCGCCGTGATGGGGGTCGAGATGCTCCGCAGGGCCGACCTGTCCGGCACCGGCACCGGCGGCCTCACGGCGGCGCTCGCCCTCACGGCGGGACTCCTGCCGCTGCTCACGCCGAACCTGTACGAGGGGTTCCCCGGCTGGGCCCGTACGATCCTGGGCAGCGGTGTCGTCGCCGGCACCCTGACGGCGGTCCTGCTCACCGGGCTCCTACGCCCCTTCCGCGGCCACCGCCCACGCGGAGCCGACGCGGACGAGGGAGGACGCTGAGGACACGGGGCCGAGGCGGAACCCCACCCGTCAGCCGCGCAGCCGTACCGCGAGGACCGCGAGCCAGGCGCCCGGGGTGTACGGCACCGGAGGCTCGACCTCCGAGCCCAGCGTCACCAGGGCCACGGCCAGGGCGCCCTCGTCGAGACCCAGGGCGAGGAGGCCGTGCAGTTCCCCCGTCAACTGGGCGACCAGGCCCGGATCGGTCCCCTCCAGGTAGTCGGTGAGCGCGGACTCGTGGTCGCCGAACTCCTCCGGCATGTCCTGTGTGAACCAGCCGCCGAGCAGCTGCGCCAGCTCGGGGAAGCGGGCCCGCCACTCCCACGGCGTCGCGGGCGGACCGGGCGGCGGGGCCCCGCCGGTCGCCAGGCTCTCGTCGAGCCGGTCGGCGAGGCCCGTGAGCCACTCCCCGACCTCCTCGGACGGCAGCCCCACGTCGGGCATCCGGTAGTACTCGCCGAGCCGCAAGCGCAGCCGCCCGGGCGGATTCTCCGCCAAGGCGCGCAGCTGCTCGGCGGCGACGGCCACGGCCCAGGGCCGGGTGCGCCAGCTCTGCCGCAGATAGCCGGCCAGCGCCTCGGGCGCGTGCGGGCCGAGGCCCAGATGGGCGCGGACGACCTGGTCGAGCTCGCCGTACTTGCGGTCGTGCTCGGCGGGGTTCAGGGACACGGGTGCCTCTACAGCTCGACGGGCAGGGAGGAGTGCACGGTGAAGGGGAGCGCGCCCGGCTCGCCGGATCCGGCCCGCAGGAGCACGACCCGGGCCGCGCGCACCGGGATCGGCTCCTGTCCGGCCAGCGCCATCCCGCCGGTGAGCAGGGTCCCCACCGGATCGGGCCGCGAGGGCCAGGCGGCCTCGATGACGAGTCGTCGCCGGGTGGACTGGGCGAGCCAGCGGTGGATGAGCTGCTCGTTCAGGGCGATCACCTGCTGGGTGGCCCACTGGGCGGTCGCCCGGTCCGGGAAGGTCGCGGCCCGGTCGGCGCGGGCGCGAGGTGCGGGAGGGAGCCCGAGCGGCGTGGGAGGTGTCGTCGTCATGTCAGGCCCCGCCCCAGCCGCGCAGCGTCGCCCGATGGGCGGCGGAGTAGTTGGCGTGCCCGGTGGCGGCGATGGCGTGCAGCCACGTCTGGGCGGCCTGGAGGTCCTCCATCTGACGGTCCCAGCGGTCGAGTTCGTCGACGAAGGCCTCGCGGGCCTCGCCCTGCCAGGCGAGGACGACCGGCACCGCACGGTCGTAGAGCGCGGTCAGGCGCTCGTTGAGCGTCTTCAGGATGGTCTCCAGGTCCCCTGCGATCTCGCGCAGCGCGACCAGGTCGACGGAGATCGAGCCGTCGTCGTTCACGTTTCCCCCTCTCTTGCGGACGGTGGCGGACTTCGGGTCGTTCACATGTCGCTGATCCTGCTGGTCGGCGCGGCTCCGCCGCCGGGGCCCGCGCCGCCCGGCCCCTCGCCGGACAGGCCGCGTACCTCCGCGTCGACGTCGACCTTCCGCGACTCGGCCCGGAACTGCCGCAGCGCGTCCAGCTCCTGACGCGTGAATCCGTCCCGGCTCATCCGTACGGCCTGCGCCAGGACCCCCAGGATCTCCCGGACCCGCACGGCGTCCGCCCCGGCCTCCCGGTGCAGCTTCCGGTACGCCGTCGCCGCCTCGCTGCGCCACCGTGCCTCGGCCCGGTCGACGATGGCGTCCATCCTGCGCACATGACCGTCGATGTGTGTCCGCATGGCGTCCAGGTCGTCCGCGAGGCGCTTCAGCTCCTCCGCGGACACGTCGAGGTTCGGGTCGGTGGGCACGGTGGCGGCTCCTTCCGAAGAGAGTGGGCGAGGGGGTCAGTGCTGCTCGGCGAAGTGGGCGTGGACGGCGTCGAGGAGCAGTCGCAGCCGGGCGCTCGTCACCGACGGCATGACAGGCGCGAAGGCCTGGTCGAGCTCGGCGGGCGAGCGGAACATGTAGAGGACCCGCTGCAGCTGGCCGGCGAGATCGGCGATCCGGCCGTGGCAGTCGGGGTGGTCCATCGCGACCAGCGCACGTGCCGCCGCCTCCGGGTCGCTGCCGTACTCACCGGTGGGCAGCTGCGACGCGAACTCGTTGACGACGTCGAAACGGGCGAGAGCCTCCCACTGCGCGAGCGGCAGTTCGTCGTAGCCCGGGCAGACGCCGAACCAGGGGTCGCGCACGAGCTCCGCCAGGGAACGCAGGAAGGCGTCGACGGGTTCGTCGCCGGCCGCCCGGGCGAGCCGGTCGCGGCCGGCGGCCGGCCGGTCGCCGAACCGCTCCGTGCCGTACTCGTCCGCCAGGGCGTCGAGGAGCGCGGCCACCGTGCCGAAGGGCATCACCCAGGCGAGGGCGTGCGAGTCCTGCATCAGCCGGGAGAAACGCTGGAGCTCGTCCTCCAACGGCGCGGCCCCCGGATTCCGCGAGGCCACGGCGAGGTCGACGAGACGGGCCAGCGCTCCGCCGGTGGGCACGGTGGCGGCTCCTTCCGAAGAGAGTGGGGGAGGGGGGTCAGTGCTGCTCGGCGAAGTGGGCGTGGACGGCGTCGAGCAGGTAGCGGACGCGCGCCTCGGTCATGTGGGGCATGACGTGGGCGAAGGCGGCATCGAGTTCGGCGGGTGTGCGGAACAGGTACAGGAGCCGCTGCAACTCCCCTGCCAGGTCGCCCAGTCGCTCGTGGCAGTCGGGATGCTCGCTGGTCAGGATCTCGTCGACCGCTTCGGCCACGCTGTCGTACTCGCCGGAGACCATCGACGAGATCACGGCCGAGGACAGCGAGAATCGCGCGCCGGCCTCCCAGCCGGAGAGCGGCAACTCCGTCATGTCCGGGTACAGACGGAGCCTGGGATCACGCATGATCGCGGCCAGCGCGTGCAGGAACTCCGCCGGGGGTTCGTCGCCCGCCGCCCGGGCCAGGTCCCGGCGGTACCTGGCGGGCCTGTCCTCGAACGCCTTCGTGCCGACCTCATCGGCCAGCAGATCGAGCAGCGAGGCCAGCGCGTCCGGCGGCATCGCCGCCGCGGTCGCCCTGGAATCCAGCAGGAAGCGGGCCATCCGCTGGAGTTCGTCCTCCAGCGGTGCGGCCCCCGGATTGCGCGACGCCAGGGCGACACGCAGGAGGAGCCCCACCGCGCTCGATGTGAGGAAGTCCTGGTGCTTCGAGGTCATGGTCCGCATGCTACGGGGGGCTCGGGTAGGCGGTCCGGACGTAGAACGTGCCGGAATCCGGGGAGTAGGCGAGAAGCAGCTTCACGCTGTGCACCTGGGTGGGCTGGACGCCGAAGCCATGCGCGTCGAAGTCGGAGCGCAGCACGGAGGTTCCCGTCACGACGTTCGCCCCGTTCGCGTCCTGCACCGTGATGATCTTGAGCTCCGGCGCGGAGGCGGTCCGGAACGTTCCGTTGGCGACCCGCTGCTTCTGCTTCTCCATCCAGTCCTCGATCGTGCGGATGTTGTCGGGGTCGTTCAGCGCGGCTTGGACGGATTTCTGGGCCACCGGCAGATTCGGGAAGGCAGAGGAGTCGACGCCCTGGTCCCGCACCCGTACGTTCAGCTGCTCCGGGGTGAGGCCGACGTGCTTGTCGATCGTGTGGGCGTCATGTCCGGGCCTCATCGTGAAGGGCGGCGGGGGCTGGAAGGGGTTGGTCTCCCACTCCATCGACGCGAGGTCGATGCCGAAGCGGTTGTTCGGGTCACGGGACTGCTCGTTGAGCGGGACGATCGAGCGGTTGAACTCGAAGAGCGAGCGCGCGCCGAACGCCTCGGCCCTCGCCGACTGCGACTGGAAGGTCGGTACCGCTCGCGAGGCCTCCCGCAGCGGTTCGAGCAGCTTCTCCACCACGTTGATCTGGGTCCGCAGCGCGGCCTCGTACGTGTCGACGGCCTTGTTGATCGCGGCCGTGTCGATGTTGAGGAGCACCGCGGCGAGCAGTCCCTTCGACAGCTTCCTGAGGCGGTCGAAGAAGTCCTTGATCGTGCCCTTGATGTCCCCGAGGTCGAGGATGACGACGGCCGCCTTGAACGCCCTGTACAGGATCCCGCGCAACTCGGTGCGGACCTTCTCGGCCGCTTCCGCGTACGAGCGGAGGGCCTGGGCCAGCATCTGGCCGGTGGTGCTGAGGACGGCGAAGACCGGCAGGCTGGTGCCCGCGCCGGTCGGCGGATCGTGCCTCCACTCGTAGCCGACGGTGTTCTTGCCCCAGGCCGTCGATCCCCACAGCGACGACACGAACTGGAGCATGGCCCCGTGCCAGTCCCCGTTGGCGTGGTTCGTGATGGAGTCGACGGTGGCGGTGAGCTGCCCCTGGACGATGCCGAGACCCGTCTGGTACGGGAGCCACGCCTGCGAGAGCTCGTTGACCCGGAGGTAGTGGGGGAGCGGCAGGATCTCCAGCGCCCGGCCGGTGCGCAGGGCTTCCTCGATCACGGTGCGCATCAGGGAGCCGGGGATGTCGCCGTCGTCGAAGATGTCGGCGAACTCGTCGACGGCGTTGCCGTCGCGGACGCCGAACGGCGGCGGAGCCGTGTACGCCGGCGGGGCGAAGAGGACCTGCGGCGACGCCTGCGGTGTGAAGGGCGGGTTGTTCGGGTGGGTGGCGGCGTCGGCCTGACGGTAGTTGTTCGCCGTGGTCGTGAAGCCGACGGCCGCGCCGCCGATGGCGACCACGGCCTTGCCGTGCACCTCGATGAGCAGGGAGGCGACCGCGGCGTACTGGGTGGCGAACTGGGCCGTGACGGTGCCGTTCCCGCCGACGCGGGCGTAGGAGGCGTGGAAGTCGAGGAACTGCACGAGGGCCCTGTGGAACGACTGCTGCTCGACGGCGAGGGCGGCCGACACCTGGTACAGATGGAGCGGCTGGACGTCGATGGTGCCGGGGCCCGTCCAGGGGCTGGTGACCGTGGGCGCGGACGGCGGGGGCAGCTGGGCCGGCGGCCCTGAGGGCGCCCCGGACGGCGGCGTGGGGGACGCGTTCGGGCTGGGCGACGGTGTCGGCTGCGGGCTCGGTGGTCCCGGCGGCTGTGTGGGGGAGGGCAGGTGCGTCGCGCCGGGTGTGGGCGTCGAACCGGGGCTGGGGCCGGTGGTGGGGCTGGGGCTCGGCGACGGTGTGGTGGTCGGGCCGGGCGAGGGTGTGCTCACCGGGCCCACCCGCCCCGCGGACGGCACCGGGTGCACATCACCGAACGTCGCTCCATCAGATCCCCCCGGCTCTGTCGAACTGGTCGCGAAGCTAACAGGCGAACGCGGCGGATCGCTGCGGATGTCGCACAGTTGACCGAAAAGGGCGGGTGTGGGGCCGGGTCCCGCCCAGGGGGCGGGCCCGGCATCCGGTGTCGGTCGCCGCCAGGCCCTAGCGGCCCTGGATGTGGAGGGAGACCAGCGTCAGGTCGCGGAGTTCGTCGGGGGCCCCGGGGTGCATCCCGGAGGCCATCTCGGCCAGGGTGCTGAATCGTCCGGGGTAGACCATGACGGGCAGGTCGCGGCGGGCGAGGCAGCAGAAGACGGCGAACTCCTCAAGGAAGTAGGCACTGGACGTGTCGATCCGCCGCTGACGCTCCACGGCGTCGGCCGTGGGGGAGTGCTTGGCGTGGTAGGCGCGCCCGAACGCCTCCACCGAGTCGCGGAAGGCCTCGTCCTTGGCGAACAGGGTGCGCAGGGCGTGGTGGAACTCCTCGTACTCCGCCGTCTCCTGGACCTCGCCGCACGTGACGACGGTGAGGTCGGTCGTCGCCCGGTGGGCGTCGAGGAGCGGCTGTCGGGCCTGGACGAACCGCCGGCCCAGATCGAGGGCGTGGGGGAGAGCCTGGTCCGGGTGCATGCCACGGGTCGAGGCCAGGGTGAGGCGGTGGATGCTGTCGCCGATCAGCACGGTGCAGCGGCTGAAGCGGCGCGAGACCCAGGTGAGCATGGACTCGAACTTGGCCGGGGTGAAGCTGCTGTTCTCCAGGCTGACGCCGAGGAAGCAGGCCTCGTGGTCGTCGAAGCTGTTCCGTTCGGACGCGGGGGAGACCGATTGGATCGAGGTCTTGTAGCGCGTCCGACGCTTCCCGTCCGGACGGGTGGAGGGGAGGGAAGTGGCAGGGAGGGCAGTGGGGTTGTCCACGGTGGTCTTCCGCCTGAGGGAGTGTTCTGCAACGGGTGGCCCCCCTGTGGGATGACCTCCGTCGCACAAACGTTCCTTCGGTCTTCGGTACGTGCGCGACGCCGGCCCCGGAATCCCCGCCTCCTCACTCGGCCGTCGAAGCCGCGTACCTCTCGTGCTCCTCGGCCGACACGCGTCGGCCGGAGGACGGCAGCAGCTGCGGGATGCCGTCCACGATGGGGTAACTCAGCCGCAGCCGGGGGTTATAGAGCGCGCCCTGGTCGGCGGGCAGTGTGAGCGGCCCCTTGTCGAGGGGGCAGGCCAGGATGCGCAGCAGGATCTTGTCGGCGTTCATGGGGGTCCTCGCTGGTCGATGACGGATGGTGCCGGTCTCGGTGGTGCGCCGCCGGTGCGGCCGTGTCCCCGGCCGGCGGGTCGTGGCGGTCCATGGCGAGCAGCACGGACAGGGCCAGTACCGTTCCCGCCAGGCGGAGGGCGAGCAGCAGCGGATCGTCCGGCAGCCTCTCCCCGAAGGCCAGCGTCCCCGTCACCGCGGTGAACAGGGCCGTCACCGTCGTACAGACGGGCACGATCAGCGACGCCCGGCACCGCTGGAGCGCGGTCTGCGACATCACGAGCCCCGCGCCGGCGGTGAACAGCAGCAGGTACGGGTAGGGCGAGCCGAACAGCGCCCGCGCCACCTCGCCCGCCCCTTCACCCGTGAGTCTGCCCGCCGCCCCCTTGATGGCGAGGGAGCTGACGCCGTACAGCAGCCCCACGGCCACGCCGTACCCGATGCCGTTGGTCGGCACCCGGTGGCGCCGCCGCGCGCGCCGCTCGACCTGCGCGTACAGCCCCACTCCCGCGGCGAGCGTGGGTACGGCCACCAGGACGACCAGGCCCCAGGGCGCCTCCCTTCCCACCTCGTCCCCCTCGCGTACCGACGCCACGACCATCAGCAGCGCGACGAGCACCGCACCGAGCGCGTGACGCTCCCGGCCGGTGGGCCGCTCGCCGAGGATGGTGGACGACAGCAGGAGCAGCAGGACGAGACCGGAGACGAAGATGCCCTGGGCGGCGGCGACCGGCAGCGTCCGGTAGACGACCAGCTGCGCGGTGAAACCGGCGGCGAGCGCCAGCGAACCGGCCATCCACAGGGGACTGGTCAGCAACGTGGCGACCACGCGCAGCGGCCGCCCGGCGGAGAGCGCGGGCAGCGTGCCGAGCGCCCGCTTCTCCAGGACGAAGCCGACGCTGTAGAGGACGTTGGCGATGAGCGCGGCGCCCACCCCCCACCACACGGGCGCTACCTCCGTCGGGCGTGCGCCAGGAGAATGGACGCCGCCGACGGCACGGCGCACGCGGCGCGGTCGATCAGACGCAGTCCGCGCGGCACGCCGTGGAACGGGGCGCCGGAGACGCGTACCTCCTCGAAGCCGGCGGAGTGCAGGAACGAGCGCAGGGCCCTCGCCGTGAACAGCCGCAGATGGCCGACCACTTCGGTCCCCGGGCGCCCGTGGATGCCCCGGAGGCTCACCTCCGAGAACACCGGCTGGACGCCGGCGAGGAGCAGCGCCCGGTTGTACCAGGCGGCGAGGTTGGGGGTGGAGAGCATCAGATGGCCGCCCGGGCGCAGGACGCGGCGCAGTTCGTCCATGGCGCGGTCGGGATCGACGAGGTGCTCGACGACCTCGCTGAACAGCACGGCGTCCGCGCATCCGTCGGCGAACGGCAGCCCGCCGTCGTCCAGTTCACCCCGTACGACGTGGGCGAGGCGCGGCCGGGCGCGGCGCAGGGCGTCCTGCGACCAGTCGACGCCCACGATCCGGTGCCCGGCGAGGATCGGTCCGGCGGTCGCGGCGGCGGTGCCGTCGCCGCAGCCGACGTCCAGGACGAGCGCGCCGGGCTCGCCGAGCGCCTCGGCCAACAGGCGTGCCTGCCGCCGGGTCCGGGCGTCGCCCGACGCCACGGGGACGGCGGGGTTCTCGTAGAAGGTCCGCAGGCCCGAGGGACCATCGGAGCCGGAGCCGGAGCCGGAGCCGGTCCCGGTCCCGGTCCCGGTCCCCGGACCACGGGTGTCCGTTCCGTCCGCACTGCCTTCGCGTCTCACAGCGCCTCCGCGTCCGTCGCCGCGAGGCGCGCGGCGAACATCCGGTTCAGTCGGCGGCCGTCCTCGTCGCCCAGGAGCGTCCGGGACCACCGCAGCACCAGGTGGAGCCGCCCCCCGGTCGACGCCGTCGTGAACGTCAGGCCGCGCGGCAGGGCGGCCGGGGCCGACACCCAGACGGCGGAGGCCCGGCCCGCGTCGCCGAAGTCCAACGGGTAGGGGATCCGGCCGAGGTTGCTGAGCAGCGTGGTGGATGTCCACGGGGCGGCGAGCCGTCGCGCCCCCCTCGTCAGCGCTCGGCGCGCGGCGACCGGGAGCACCGGTGCCGCGAGCATCGCGGCGCCGCGCCCCAGGGGCGGTCGTTCGAGCGCCTTGAGCGCGCGGGTGCGCTCCGCCGTGCTCCGCAGCAGGGTGCCGACGTCCGCGCCGGGTCCGACCTCGGCGGGTGCGAAACCCACCTCGACCAGCCGGGTGCCGTTGCCGATCGGCATGGCGGGGCCGCGGGTGCGGTCGTCGACGGGCATGGTGACGCGCAGGGGACGCTCCCGTGCCCCCTGGCGGCGGTTCCAGTCGGCGATCGTCAGGGCCGTGGCGACCATCAGCTGGTCGTTGACGGTGTACGAGGCGCCGGACGCCCGGCGGGGTACCGGGAGTTCGGTGACGAGCATCGCGTTTCCCGGTGCCGTGCCGGGGGTTCCGGCCGCGACCCGTGCCACCGCCGCCGCCCGGCGGCCCGTCCGCTCGGGCGCCGGCCCCGCGGGCGGACGGAGCGGCGGAGGGACCGGTGCGGCCGGGCGACCGCCGTAGACCTCCGAGGCCGTGGCGATGAGCCGCAGGGCGGCGGGCCCGTCGAGCGCGGTGTGGTGCACCGTCAGCACCAGGACACAGCCTTCGGAACCCGGCTCCTCCACCACTTCGAGCCGCAGGGGCGGTGCGGAGAGCAGCGACGGAGCCTCGGCGAGGGACCGCTGCCGGGCCAGCGCCAGTGCTCCGTGCTCCGGGGGCGGGAAGAGCACCACGTCACCGTGGGCGCGGTCGGTCAGCTCCCACTCGTACCGCCGTGCCAGCGGCCCGTGGTGCCGCTCCCGCATCAGCGCCCTGGGGTGCCGGGCGAGGGCCTGGTGGAACGCCACGCGCAGCCGGTCCGGCCGGACCCGGCCCGGGAGATGGAGCTCGATGTGCACGGTGTTCGGCTCGCGGGCGTCGGCGCAGTGCCGGGCGATCTCGTCGGGGACCGCGAACGGGACCCGTATCGGTGCTCGGCCCCGGGGAGGGCTCGGGACGTCCACCCGGTGCTCCGTGGCCATCAGTACCCCCCCTGCCCGGGCCGGTCGGGCCGGTCGGGGCGGTGCCGCGGCGGTGGGCCGTCGGCCCCGTGGCCCGTCTCCTCGGTCACCCGGGGGCCCGCCGACCCGGCGCGATGGGCGCCGGTCCGGGAGTCGCGCTCGCGCCCCACCGTCACCAGGGCGGCGAACAGGGCCACGAGGGCCAGGAGTTGTGCCGGCGATCCATACGCCCCCCGGCCCAGGGAGGTCGGCTCGCCGCTGCCCGTCAGGGCGGCGATCCCGGCCCCGGTCATCGCCGCGAAGGCGAGGGGGGCGAGGAGGCCCGGGCGCCGCCATGCGAGCACGGCGAGCACGGGCACGAGCGCCGCAAGCGGCCCCGCGACCACGACGCCGACCAGGGTGAGGACCACCGTGCCCAGGAGCAGACCGGGCGCGGGCGCCCCGCCGTTCAGGTCCCCGCCCGGCTCCGCCTCCGCTGCCGCGCGGCGGCGACCGACGAGCGCGAGTCCGGCGAGCACCACCAGAAGCCCTCCGGCGACCGCGAGACCCGTGTCGTACAGGCGGGCGGGCGCGTACACCAGCGTCACCGTGCCGCCCGCGCCGGCGGGGACGAGCCAGGCCTGCTGCCAGCCGTCCACGCGCAGCGGCCGCAGTTCGCGGCCGTCGAGCACGGCCTTCCAGCCCGTGTTGTGGTTCTCGTGGAGCTGGAGGTACGAGGCCTCGCCGGCGCCCACCCGCACGGTGCGGCGGTCGCCGCCGCCGGAGAAGGCCTCCACCGTCCGGGGGGCGGTGGCGGGTGCCCGCGGCTCACCGATCGACAGGTCGACGCGGGTGACCGCGAGCGGTCCGGCGTCACCGGCCTCGACGGTGTGGGTGCCGTCGCCCAGGGAGACCCGGCCGCCGTCGGCGCACAGGGAGACGGCGATCGGGCGTCGCTCCGTCAGGTCGCGCACCCGGCCCTCGGCCCGGGTCTCCAGGAACCGGCCGTCGACCGAGAGGACGGGGCCCTTCCCGCACGGCAGTGTGAACCTCTTCGCGGGGTCGGGCTGCGGCGCCCGGTACTTCTCCAGGGCCGGTACGTGCAGTTCGCTCAGGCCGACCGGCAGCTGCAACCGGGCGTCCGCCACCGGGTTGTGCAGCGTCAGCGGTGCGACGCGGGAGATCGTGACGTCCATCCGGTCGGTGACGACGGGGGTGAACCGCGCGACCCCGTTCTCGTCGACCGAGGCGATCGCGGCGCCGTCGGGCGAGCTGATCCGCACCTGCTCCGGCCGGCTCGCCAGTCCTCCGGCCGGAACGAGCACGATCTCGCCGACGGCGGTCTTCTCCGGCCAGGTCAGCCGGAGCACGGGCCGGTCTCCCGCGACCCACGCCGTGGTGAGGTCGCCGTCCGTGAGGTTGCGGGGGCTCAGGTTCGTGCCGAGCCGCGCGGTCGAGTCGGCGGTCACCACGATCTTGTCCCGTTGCCCGGTGAGGTCGAAGAGCAGGTCGTCGAGTTCCTTGCCGGGTACGGGAAGGGCGGAGGCCCGTACCGTGTGCTCGCCGGGCCGCGCCGCCGTGAACCGGCGGTGCAGCCCCACCTCGGCGGGCGCGGCGGAGAGCCCGCCGGGATCGCCGGCGCGGTTCAGCGTGTACACCACCGCGCCGGTGACCTCGCGGGGCGCGTCGGTCGGCAGCTGGAGCATCCGGGTCACCTGGACGCCGGGTACGGAGACTTCGGCGATTCCGGCGCCGGTCAGACCGGGGCGGCCTTGCTGGGAGGCGAGGACGGTCACCTTCAGCCACGTCGCCTCGCCCTCCGGCGCGGCGACCTGCTGGGTGCTGCCGTCGGAGCGCAACGGGCTGACCCGGCTGCCGAGGTCGGTCTCGACCCGAACCACCGTGGGCGCCGCGCGTACCTCGCCGCCGGCCAGCGGGGTGAGGTCCAGCGTCCCCGGGATCGCGGTGGGGCCGGTGAAGGCGATCCGCAGCCACTCGCCCTTCGGTGAGCCGGGCGAGCCCTCGGCCCAGGCGGTGTCCGGGTTGCCGTCGAAGGCGTTGACGGGGTCGTACTGGGGGAGGTGGAACAGCCAGTTGCCCACCGACGAGGCCGTCACCGACTCCGCGCCGCGCAGGACGGCGGTGGTCTGGTGGCGGACGCCGGAGACGGGCAGGATCTGGCGGGGCCGGGCCCCCGGGTCCTGGACGGCCTGCTCGGGGTTGCGCTCGTCGGCGGTGTACGTGTGGGACGTACCGGAGTTGACCAGGCCGAAGCGGGTGTCGGCGCGGCGCAGTCCGTCGCCGGCCGCGTAGAGCGAGGGCGCCTCGACACCGGGGTGGGCGTCGCCGGCCAGGACGGTCGGCCGGCCGGTCACGGCGCCCGACGCGGAGAGCGGCAGCAGGGACTCGGGTCCGCCGCTGACCACCGCCGTGGCCGCCACCGGGGTCAGGCGGGCCGGACCGGGACGCGGGGTCCCGGACGGAGGCGCGTAGATCTCGACCGCGCGCTGGCGCGGGTAGAGGCCCTCGACCTGCAGGGGCGTGTCGTCGGGGATGCGTCCGTCGGTCAGGAGCGGACCGAAGCCGGTGACCCGTCGGTACCCGGAGGCCTCCAGGGTCCGCTTCACCGTCGCCGTGGGCACGTGGCCGAGCTGGTCCGGGTCGAGGTCGTTGCGGACCACGACGTGGTGGAGCCCGGCCCGGGCGAGATAGGCCGCGAGCCCGGGAACCTCGCCGCCGGACGTCAGGGCCTGCTCGACGGCGTCCAGGGCGCGCCGGTTGCCGGGGGTGCCGAACGGCACGTAGTCGCGCTGCGCCCAGGGGGACCGGGCGAGGACGTCCAGGGGCTGGTCGATCGGCGAGCCCCAGGTGTAGATGCCGTGCGCGGTCGCCGGGACGACCAGGGCGCGGTCCCGGGGCGCGTGCTCGGCCAGCCAGTCGGCGGTCGCCTCCCAGTGCGTGGGCAGCTTCTTGAACGCCCCCGGCTGCAGGATCGTGCCGTTGAGGTACGGCCAGGCGAGGCCGGGCAGGACGAGGGCGGCGGCCACGGCGGTCCCGAGACGACGGGCCCGGGCCGGCAGCGAGCGGGGGAGACCGAGTGCGGTCAGGTGCATGACACCGAGCGCCAGGGCGAGGGCGAGCCCCGTCTGGAACTTGTAGATGTTCCGGAACGGCACCAGCGGTCCGTCCAGCCAGTCCTGCACCGTCGCGTGGAAGGGGGCGCCGAGCGCGCCCCCGTACCCGGCGAGCGTGATCAGCCCGGTGACCGTGACGGTCAGCACCAGCCAGCGCCGCTCCGGCAGGTCCCGCCGGGCGAGGCCGGCGAGACCGAGCGCCGCCGCCAGCACCGACGAGGCCACCACGAGCGCCGACGCGGCGACCGTCCAGCCGGCCGGCAGCCACGCCTCGCCGAAGTGGAGATAGCCCACCCAGTTCCCCGCGCCGCGGAGCGCCTCGGTCGCCGACATCGTCCCCGTCGTGGTCGCGGAGGTCTCCACGTACGGCATGAAGTTCTCCCCGTACGCCCCCAGGAGCAGCAGCGGGACGATCCACCAGGCCGTCGCCAGGACCACGCACGGCGTCCACCAGGCGATCAGCGCCCGCTTGCGGGGCCCGCCGGGGCGGGACAGCAGGTACAGGCCCACCGGTAGCAGGGAGGCGAGCGTGGACGCGGCGTTCACTCCGCCCATCAGGGGGATCAGCAGCGCGGAGCGCGCCGCGGCGAGCCGTGCGCTCGTCTCCGGACGCGTGAGCGGCAGCAGGACCCACGGCAGCATCGCGCCGGGGAGGGCGGCGGCCGAGGTGGAGCCGACGACGATGGTGAACGTCGGCCACAGCGCGTACGCCGCCGCGCCGAGGAGCCGCGAGGCGGGCGAGCCCACGTCGAACCGCTCGGCCAGGCGCAGGGCGCCCCAGAACGCGGTGGTGACGACGATCGACAGCCAGAGCCGTTCGGCCAGCCAGACCGGCAGCCGCACCAGGTCGGCGGCGGCGTGGAACGGCAGCATCGGGATCACGTAACCGATGTACTGGTCGGCGATGCCGCCGAAGCCGGCCCGGTCGTGCCACAACTGACCCAGGTCGTCGAGGAACTTCCACGGGTCGGTGACGACGCCCAGCTTCGTGTCGAACGTCATCCGGCCCGGCGAGACGGCCAGGAAGGCGAGGAGGACCGCCGCCCAGAAGCCGAACAGCGGGCGCCGCGACGACCTCGGCGGCGGCGCCGCGACGGACCCGGGACCGGGCGGGGCCGGCGGGCGGGCATGGACAGTGGTGGTCATGGGCACCGCCGAAGTAGAAGGAGGAGGTTCCACGTCGCGAACTCCCGGAGCACCGGCACCCGGGTGACGGCACCGGGGAGGACGGGCCAGTAGCGCGAGCGCGCGGAGACGATCTCGACGTCGCCCCGGCCCCTGACATGGCGCAGGGTCGGGCCGACACCGATCACGAACAGGTTCTCGCCCAGCCGGTGCTTGGCCGCCCGGCCGGTGCGCCGCTCGTAACGGGTCCGGGCCCGCTCGGCACCCAGGTAGTGCCAGGGCGCCCACTCGTGGCCGCCCCACGGCGAGAGCCAGTTGGTGTACGAGACGTAGATCAGGCCGCCGGGCCGGGTGACCCGTACCAGCTCGCTGAGGAACGTGGCGGGATCACGCACGTGTTCCAGGACGTTGGAGGAGAAGCAGACATCAGCCGCCCCGTCGGCCAGCGGCAGGAGATAGCCGTCCGCGACGACGGCCCCCGCTCCCCGGACGGACGCCAGTTCGGCGAGGTCGGGCTCGAACAGGTACCCGTGGGCGCCCCGGCGACGGAACTCCCGCGTGAAGTAGCCCCGACCGCCACCGACGTCCACGACGACCCGGCCGTCCAGCGGGACATGACGCTCCACCTGGTCGGCGGCGTCCCGGGCCAGGAGCTCGTACGCGGTGTGCGGATCGTCCTGCTCGCGCAGGAAGGCCCGGAAGAGCGCCAGCGAACGACGGAACGACGGATCCCTCACCTGTACGCGCCTTCCGCCGGCTCGCCCCGGCTGTCCGGGCGGGCGCGCTCCACCGCTTCCCGCGCGATGGCGCGGAACCGGCGCACCGTGCTCGTCCACCGGAACGCGGCGGCGTGCCGGGCCGCGGCCCCGCCCATGGCGTCCCGCCCCGCGGTGTCGAGCGCCAGCGTGCACCAGGCCGCGGCGAACGACGACTCGCCGCGGGCCAGGACTCCGGTGACGCCGTCCTGGACGGAGTCGCGCAGCCCCGGCACGTCGAAACCGAGCGTCGGCGTGCCGCGCGCGCCCGCCTCGGTCACGACGAGCCCCCACCCCTCGACGGCGGCGGGGTGCAGCAGGAGCCATGCCTCGCACAGCAGCCGGTGCTTCTCCTCCTCGGACACCTGGCCGGTGAACTCGACCCCGGCGCCCGCGAGTCGTTCGAGCCGGCCGCGCTCCGGTCCGTCGCCGACGATCACGAGCCGGCCGCCAGTCACCGGTCTGACCCGCTCCCACAGGCGCAGCAGAAGATCGATGCGCTTGTAGTCGACGAGTCGGCCGAGCGCGACGAACGTCGGCGTCGCCGAGCGCGGGAGCCGGGGCGCGGGCTCGTCGACACCGTTGTGCACGACGCGGATCTGCTCCGCCGGCACCCCGATCGCGTGGAGCGCGGCCTCGGTCGAGGGCGACACGGCGACCAGCAGGTTGCCCCGGTGGGCCCGGCTGAGGGCCCACTGCTCGAGGAGCCGGCCCGTACGGGCGACGAGCCGGGGGAAGCGCATCGCCCACAGATCGGTGTGGACGTGGTTGACCAGGCACACCGTCGGGCCGTCGTGCCACAGCGGCGACAGATAGGGCATGCCGTTGCACACCTCGACGAGCAGGTCGCACGAACCGACGTGCCGCGTGAACGCGGACCGGGCGCCGACGAAGTGCCCGAGCGGGCTCCCGGCGGAGACGACGCGGTACGGGCGCCGCGCGGCGTCGCCCCCGCACAGCAGGGTGACGTCGTGCCCCAGCCCGGTCAGCCCCGAGGCGAGCTGGTCGACGAGGAGTTCCGAGCCTCCCGCGGCGGGACTGCCCATGCCGCGGTGGGCGAGGAAGGTGATGCGCCGGGGCGGTTCGCACCGGAGGACCCGAGCCTGGACGCGCCCGACCACGGGCTGCTGGAGAGGGGGCGGGACGGGGGTGAGCCGCAGGGGCGGGACGTGCTGGGGCATGCGCGCTCCAACTCGTTCGGGTGGGGACGTTCGACGGGGAGGACTCGGCTGGGGGAGGGACGGGGGAAGGAGGGGGACGAAGTGGGCAGGGGTGACCGGGGTGGGGCCGTGCGTGGTGGGGACCGTCAGTCTTCGGCAGGTGATCCACGCGGGGCTACTCACCGGTATGACAACTTGGCCGCCGCTCAGGCGAAGCTATGCGTCGTCAAGTGAGCGTCAGGTGCGCACAGTCGGGACAATCCGCCCCCGCGCCACCAGAATCCCGCCGATCAGGGTGAGCAACCCGCCGAGCACCCCCGCACCCAGGGGAAGCGTGCTGCCGAGCAGCTCCAGCTTGCCGCCGTCCGCCGCCGCGAGGCGCACCTGCTGTCGCTGCGTGGGCTCGGTGAACGCGAGCTTCTCGCTGGACAGCAGCACCACGGCGTCCTTGTCCGCCTCCGGCGCGCGCAGGGTCTTCCGGGGGCCGATCGCCGCGTAGAGGATGCGCCCGGTGGGCTGGTCCACGACCAGCTCGATCCCGCTGTTGGCGTACCACTCCTCGGCGAGCACCTGCGGCCGCTTCGGGAGGCCCACCAGCTTGCCCGGCACCTGGCGCACCCCGGTCCGGGTGGGCGGAACGCTGCCGGTGAAGCGCACTCCCTCATGCCCCTGCACCGTGCCGGGGCCCACGTAGCGGAGCGGTACGACGGCGCCGAGCGTGCCGTCCCACCAGCGGTAGTCCCGCTTCTCGACGTCGAAGGGGAACTTCAGGTACGCCTCGCCGTCGAAGACGGGCGACTCGCCGCAGCAGTGCGCCGGCTCGTTCGTACGCCGGTCCGTCACCCACCGCTCCAGGGTCCACTGAAGGGAATCGCGGGTGTCGGAGGCGGGCAGCGTGGCGTCGATGTCCACCGATGTGGACACGTCCCAGACGGCGTTGCCGCTCTTCACGCCGTCGGCTACGTCACCGCGGACCTGCCGCGTGACGGTCAGCGGCCGGTCGTGCACCGTCCTGAGCCGAGTGGTGTCGAAGTAGCTTCCGGTGCCCGCGAAGACGGTCGTCGTGTCGACGTCGAGCGGGGTGCGCTTGGCCTCCGGCAGGACATGGGACACCAGCAACGGGGCGAGGACCAGCAGGAAAACCCCTGCTCCCAGCAGGATCAGGGACAATGGTGAAGCGGTACGGCGCATCCGGGACTCCTGTGGTGACAACTCGCACGGAGACGCACGGACCTCAGGACCCGGTCAAGCCCTTGTGACCGACGACGCTAGGCAGCACTTGACGGGATGTCAATGTCCTGTCAACACTGGCGGTCGGCTGTGGGGGCCGGCCGGGATGGGGACGTCTCCAACGAGGAGCTGACCCGACACCATGAGCAGACTGATCGCCGCAACAGGAACCGTCGTGATCGCCGCCGCGCTCGCCGTGGGCGCCGCCTTCGGGATCGTGGCCGTGCTCGACACCGTGCCCGAACAGCCGAACGTGCCACTGGTCACCTATGACACGGCCCCGGCGAGCCGATGACCCGACGCGTCTGGAACGACGTACCCCAACCGAAGGTGGACCGGTTCGCGGCCATCGTGCTGGCCGAGTCGGCCGATCTGGCGGGGGAGATCCTCCGCACGATCCGCCACGACTTCCCGAGGCCCCGCCTCACGGAGGACGAGTCCGGCGAGCCGAAGTCCCTCGCAGGGATCCGGCACGCCATCGAGGGCTTCGTCCAGCAGCTCGTCTCCGGGGAGGCCGACCCGTCCGTACCCGACGAGGTCTTCCAGGAGTTCGGCCGCGTGGAGGGGGTGAAGGGACGCAGCCTCAACTCGCTCCAGGCCGTCTACCGCCTCGGCGTCCGGCTCGCCTGGCGACGGTTCGCCGAGATCGGCCAGCAGGTCGACATCGCCGCACCCGCCATGTACGAACTCGCCGAATCCGGCTTCAAGTACCTGGACGGTCTGGTGGAGCAGTCGGTACGGGGCTACGCCGAGGCGGCGGCCCGACAGGAGGGCGAACGCCTGCGGCTGCAACGGAGGTTGATCGAACGGCTGCTGTCCGGCCACCACCCCGATCCCACCCAGACCCTCGGGGAACGCGCCGCGCGCATCGGCTGGGAGCTGCCGGCCAGCGTCGCCGTGGGCGTGCTGATCCGGCCCGCGCGAGAGGCCGTCGCCCCCGCCCTGGGCCGGGGCGTCCTCCTCGACATGGAGAGCGAACAGCCCCGCGTGGTCATCCCCGACCCCGACACCGCCGGTCGTGCCGACCACGTCCGGCGGGCCACGGCCGGCTGGTCCGGCGCGATCGGGCCGACGGTGCCGCTCGCCGTCGCGGTGGAATCCCTGCGCTGGGCGGAGACCGCCGTCCGGCTGATCGAGACCGGACTCCTGCCCCGCGGCGAGGTGCAGCACTGCACGGACCGCGTCGAGGAACTGCTCCTGCTCCCCTCCCACGAGCTCATCGACGCCGCGGCCGCACGCTGCCTGACCCCTCTCAACAGCGTCGGCCCCAGCCAGGCACGCCGTCTCGCCGACACCCTGCTCGCCTGGATCGAGACCTCCGGCGGGGCCCCGGAGGTCGCCCACCGCCTCGGCATCCACCCCCAGACCGCCCGCTACCGGCTGCGGCAGATCCGTGAACTGTGGGGCGACACGCTCGACGACCCCGACCGCCGGTTCGAGATGCTCCTGGTCCTCCGCTCCCAACGCCTGCGCGCCGAACCGCCCGCCGGCCCCGAACCGGGATAGACGAGCCGACCTCCGCGTACCGGGGGACGGGCTCGGTGTGCGGCGGGCCGCCTCCCCGCCGAGAAGGCGCTGATCAGCGGAAGGGACCGTCCTCCGCGAAGGCGTGGGCGGCGAAGCGCTTGCCCATCCGGCGGTACGCGGCGGCCGTGGGGTGAACGCCGTCGGCGAGATCGTCCACCTCGTCGGGGCCGAGCAGGTCGCGGCCGTCGAGATGGTGGAGGTGGGGATCGCGTGCCTGCCGTACCGACACGATCTTCTCCAGCTCGGCGCGGACCACCGCCAGCGACAACGCCCCGGCGGGCACCTGCGCCGGGTCGCCCAGGGCGATGATCCTCCCGTCCGGGCCCACCGTGGTCGGGCCGGGAGTCTCCTCGAGCGCCGGACAGCTGACGGGAGACATCAGCAGCAGCGGGGTGTCCGGGTGTCCGTCCCGGATCGTGTCCAGGAATCCGTGCACCGCCGGGCCGAACGACCGCAGCCGGAAGGCGGCGAGACCGACGATGTTGATGCCCACCTTGAGACTGATCAGGTCGGCGGGCATGTCGCGGATCGTCCGGGCCACATAGGGGTCGAGCAGCGCGTTGCCCGCCTGGCTGAGGTTGATCACCTCCACCCCTCCGAGCGCCGCGGCCACCACCGGCCACGTGCCGGTCGGGCCGTCGGCCTCGATGCAGTGGCTGATGGAACTGCCGTGGTGCACCCAGCGGCGCCGCCCGTCCGGCAGCGGCGGCAGCACGTCGCCGTCGGCGCGCAGGGCCACCAGCTCCGTGGGGGTCTGCGGCGGCAGCCACAGCTCGACGGTCTTCATGCCGACCGGCAACCCCGCGAACCGCACGACCCCCGGCTCACCCGGCACCAGACGCTGCTCGGCCCCGGGACCCGCCATCCGCAGCACGTTGCCCAACGGAGCCCGGCGACGCCCCGCGAGGGCGCCGTCCACCAGCAGCTCCAGCATCCCGGTCGGGCGGGGGTGGGGATCGCCGTCGAGCTGCCCCGTGAACGTGAGCACCTCGAACTCCAGCTCACGGGCGTCGGTGCGGAACACCAGCCGCACGCCCGAAGGCATCACGGTCACCCCGTCCACCGACGGATTCTGGTACTGCTCCCTCGTCCACGCGGGCAACCGGCGCGGCATCACACCGTTCGCCGTGACCTCCGCGTCCAGCGCGCCGCGCAACTCCACCGGCCCGCCCGTCAGCGGAACCTCCCGCATCGCCACCGCCACCGCTCCTTCCGAGACCACCCCGTGGTCGGGGATCGCGCACCCGCCTCCGCGTACCCCCACCGACCCCTGACACGCGTCCTTCGTACCACTCTTCGCCGACACGAACCCGGTGATCGGGAAAGGGCGCCGCGTGCGGAGCGTGAGGCCCGGTCCGCGAAAGCCTGTTGAGACGGTGCCGCACGTCGGAGAGGGTGAGGAGCATGGAGTTCTTCTGCTACCACCGCGACCGTCCCGACTCCCTCACCCTGCGCGGCGCGCTGCTGCACGAGCACTGGTCGTACATGGACCGGTACGCGAAGGAACTGATCGCCCGCGGTCCGGTCTTCGCCGCCGACGGCGAGACCCCCATCGGCAGCGTGCACATCGTCGACCTGCCGGACCCCGCCGCCGCCCGCGCGTTCGCCTTCGACGAGCCCAACTACCAGGCCGGCGCGTACCGCGACGTGCTGCTGCGCCGATGGCGCAACCTGCTGGGACGCACCATGTGGGAGTTCCCGGGCGGCCCGGCCGGCGACGACCGGTACCTGGTACTCGGCCTCGGCGGGGCCCGCCCCGTGGACCTGGTCCCGCCGCCCGGCCGGGACGGACTGATCGCGTTCGGACCCCTGCTCTCCGACGACGGCGCCACCTGGCTGGGCACGGCGGCGCTGCTCAGCGCTCCGGACCCGGAAGCGGCACGCGCCGTCCTCACCCCGGACGGGTACGCGGCCATCGAGGTGCACGGGTGGGAGTTCGGCGGGCGGCGATAGGGAGGAAGACGACCATCACGCCGCCGACGCCTGCCCGTTGACGTCAGCGTGCCGCGGACCCCGACGGCCGCGACACGCTGACTCGCATCGCCCCTCCCGAATGTGGGCAACACGGCGATCACCGCGCGCGTCCCGACTACCCTCAGCTGCCGGAAGCCACTTCGGGAGCGGGCGATGGACAACGAGATTCAGCTGATCAGCGACGGCGAGGGACTGGCGGTCATCGGGAACGTGGCGGACGTCGACCGCTTCCTCGTCTCGGAAGGACTGTCCTCGAAGGACCTCGGACTGCAACGGTTCACGTCCGTCGTCGGTACCGGGGCCGCGTTCGCGCAGACGGGAGTGGAGATCGCCGCAGAATCCGGTCGCTGGGTGAAGCTCACGGGGGAGTCGGCGCGACTCGTCAAGAAGTACGGGCTGAGGGAGAGTTCCAGGACGGGTCTCAGCACAGGTGTGGTGAAGGGGAACAAGGGCCAGATCAAGGGATTCGTCGAATTCGCGAAGGGGCCCCGGTCGCTGCTGAGCAACCCTGCGGCGCTCGCCGGCGCGGCCGGGATCATGGCGCAGATCGCGATGCAGCAGACCATGGACGAGATCACCGACTACCTCGCCATGATCAACGAGAAGGTCGACGACGTGCTCCGCGCCCAGAAGGACGCCGTGCTGGCCCGCATGATCGGAGTCGGCTTCGTCATCGAGGAGGCCATGATCCTCCGGGAGAAGAGGGGCAGGGTCGACGAGGTCACGTGGTCGAAGGTGCACTCCGCGCCGGCGACGATCGCGGAGACCCAGGCGTACGCTCTGCGTCAACTCGACGCGCTCGCGGAGAAGATGGAGCGCAAGGCCAAGATCGGTGACCTCGCCGCGGCGGCCAGGGAAGCCGAGTCCGCCGTCCGGGAGTGGCTCGCTGTTCTGGCCCGCTGCTTCCAACTGCAGGACGCGATAGCCGTACTCGAACTCGACCGGGTGCTGGACGCGTCCCCGGAGGAGCTGAACGGGCACCGCCTCGGTCTGAAGGCCGCCCGGCAGCAGCGGCTGGACCACATCGCGCGGAGCACCGAGCGCCTGGTGGCCAGGATGAACGCGGCGGCCGACACGGCCAACGCGAAGGTGTTGCTGCACCCGACCAAGTCCCCCGCCGTGGTCCAGTCGAGCAACCATGTGGCGACCGGCGTCCATGACTTCCACGGACGGCTCGGCATCGAGTCCGGTCGCCAGTCGTCGGAGGCGAGACGATGGGTGGCAGCCGCCGTCGAGGCGAGGGACAAGGCGCTCGAGACAGGAGCGAAGGGCGTCGGTGCCGCCAGGAGCTTCGGCAACGAGACCCTCGACCGGGCCGGCTCGGTGAAGGGCAGACTCTCCAGCGGGATCGCCGAGCGAACGCGCCGCCGACGCGGGGACGGGGCGGTACCCGAAGGAGAGCCGCGTGACGAGGAGGTGCGCGACGAGGAGGTGCGCGACCGGACGGGGCGCCGCGAAGAGGGCTGAGGCGGCGCCGACCCTCGGCCCCGCTCCCGCTCCGCGACACACGGCTCCGTGAGAGCCGCTCCGTGCCATGGTCGACGACACGGCCGAGGACGACCCCTCAAGAAGGAGAGGCCGACCTGAGGACCGGCGCGCGTCCGCCCTCCGGCCGGGAAGCCTGGCTTCGGCACCCCGGCCGTCACGAGTCCGCCCACCGGCCGGGACGCCTGGCCCAGGCGTCCCGGCCGTCCGGCATCCCGGCCGGTCAGCCGGTCACCCGAGCTCGACCAGAAGGTCCCCGCCCTCCACCTGCTGGATCCTGGTGATGGCCAGACGGGAGACGCGTCCGCTCCGTGGGGCGGTGATGGAGGCTTCCATCTTCATCGCCTCGATCGTGGCCACCGTCGCGCCCGCCTCCACCTCGTCGCCCTCGGCGACGGCCAGCGTGACCACGCCGGCGAACGGCGCGGCGACATGGCCGGGGTCGGACCTGTCGGCCTTCTCGGTCACCGGGAGGTCGGCGGCCGCCGTGTTGTCGCGCACCTGGATCGGCCGCAGTTGGCCGTTCAGAGTCGACAGGACGGTGCGCATACCGCGCTCGTCGGCCTCGCCGATGGCCTCCAGTTCGATCAGCAGCCGTACACCGGGCCCGAAGTCGACGGTGTACTCCTTCCCGGGGCGCAGCCCGTAGAAGAAGTCCTTGCTGTCGAGCACGCTGGTGTCGCCGTACGCCTGGCGGTGTGTCTCGTACGCCTTCGTCGGGCCGGGGAAGAGGAGGCGGTTCAGCGTCGCGCGCCGGTCCTCGGCCAGCCCGGTGCGGTCCTCCGCGGTCAGGTCCCGCATCGGCTTGGGGCCGGCGCGGCCTTCGAGGGCCTTGCTGCGGAACGGCTCGGGCCAGCCTCCGGGCGGCGTGCCCAGCTCGCCGTGGAGGAAGCCGATGACCGAGTCGGGGATGTCGAAGCGGTTCGGCGCCGCCTCGAAGTCCTCGGGCGCGACGCCGGCGCCCACGAGATGCAGCGCGAGGTCGCCCACCACCTTCGACGACGGTGTGACCTTCACCAGCCGGCCCAGCATCCGGTCCGCGGCGGCGTACGTCGACTCGACGTCCTCGAAGCGGTCGCCGAGGCCGAGTGCGACGGCCTGGGTGCGCAGGTTGGAGAGCTGTCCGCCGGGGATCTCGTGGTGGTACACGCGCCCGGTCGGCGAGTCGAGGCCCGCCTCGAAGGGGGCGTACACCTTGCGGACGCTCTCCCAGTACGGCTCCAGGTCGCCGACCGCCTGGAGGTCGAGCCCGGTGGGCCGGTCGGAGTGGTCGGTCGCGGCGACGATCGCCGAGAGCGACGGCTGGGAGGTCGTGCCGGCCATGGAGGCCACCGCGCCGTCCACCGCGTCCGCCCCGGCCTGGATCGCCGCGAGATAGGTGGCGAGCTGGCCGCCCGCGGTGTCATGGGTGTGGAGGTGCACGGGGAGGTCGAACTCCCGGCGCAGCGCGGACACCAGCGTCGCCGCGGCGGGGGCCCGAAGGAGGCCCGCCATGTCCTTGACCGCCAGGACGTGCGCCCCGGCGGCGACGATCCTCTCGGCCAGCCGCAGGTAGTAGTCCAGCGTGTACAGCTTCTCCGCCGGGTCGGAGAGGTCCGCGGTGTAGCAGAGCGCGACCTCGGCCACCGCCGTCCCGGTCTCCCGTACGGCGTCGATGGCGGGGCGCATCTGGTCGACGTCGTTGAGCGAGTCGAAGATGCGGAAGATGTCGATGCCGGTGGCGGCGGCCTCCTGCACGAAGGCGTCGGTCACCTCGGTCGGGTACGGGGTGTACCCGACGGTGTTGCGGCCCCGCAGCAGCATCTGCAGGGCGATGTTCGGCACGGCCTCGCGCAGGGCGGCGAGCCGCTCCCAGGGGTCCTCCGCGAGGAAGCGCAGCGCGACGTCGTAGGTGGCGCCGCCCCAGCACTCCAGGGACAGCAGCTGCGGGAGGTGGTGTGCCACCGCGGGGGCGACGGCCAGCAGGTCCTTGGTCCTGACCCGGGTGGCGAGGAGCGACTGGTGGGCGTCGCGGAAGGTGGTGTCCGTGACACCGATGGTCGGCGAGGCGCGCAGGCTCCGCGCGAAGCCCTCCGGCCCGAGCGCGAGCAGCCTCTGCCGCGAGCCGGCGGCCGGCGCGCCGGCGGGCACCGCGGGCAGCTTCGTGGCCGGGGCGATCAGCTCGGGCCGCGGGCCGTGCGGCTTGTTCACGGTGACGTCGGCGAGGTAGGTGAGCAGCTTGGTGCCGCGGTCGGCGGAGTGGCGCGCGGTCAGCAGGTGCGGCCGCTCCTCGATGAAGGCCGTCGTGACGCGTCCCGCCCGGAAGTCCGGGTCGTCGAGCACGGCCTGAAGGAAGGGGATGTTCGTGGAGACGCCCCGGATGCGGAACTCGGCCACCGCGCGCCGGGCCCGGCTGACCGCGGTGTCGAAGTCCCGGCCCCGGCAGGTCAGCTTGACCAGCATCGAGTCGAAGTGGGCGCTGACCTCCGTACCCGCGTGGGTGGTGCCGCCGTCGAGCCGGATGCCGGAGCCTCCCGGGGAGCGGTACGCGCTGATCATGCCGGTGTCCGGGCGGAAGCCGTTGGCCGGGTCCTCGGTGGTGATCCGGCACTGCAGGGCGGCACCGCGCAGGACGACGGACTCCTGGGCCAGGCCGAGGTCGGCGAGGGTCTCGCCGGCGGCGATGCGCAGCTGCGACTGCACGAGATCGATGTCGGTGACCTCCTCGGTCACCGTGTGCTCGACCTGGATGCGCGGGTTCATCTCGATGAAGACGTGATTGCCCGCGCGGTCGAGGAGGAACTCCACGGTGCCCGCGTTGCGGTAGCCGATCCGGCGGGCGAACTTGACGGCGTCGTCGCAGATGCGCTGCCGCAGCTCCGGGTCGAGGTTCGGGGCGGGGGCGAGTTCGATCACCTTCTGGTGGCGTCGCTGCACCGAGCAGTCGCGCTCGAACAGGTGGATGACGTTGCCCTCGCCGTCGGCGAGGATCTGCACCTCGATGTGGCGCGGGTCGACGACGGCCTTCTCCAGGAAGACGGTCGCGTCGCCGAAGGCGGACTCGGCCTCGCGGGCCGCCGCCTCGATCGACTCGCGCAGCGTCGCCGGGTCCTCGACCCGCCGCATGCCGCGGCCGCCACCACCGGCGACGGCCTTGACGAACACCGGGAATCCGATGCCCTCGGCGGCCGCCACCAGCTCGTCCACGTCGGTGGAGGGCGCCGAGGAACCGAGGACCGGGACGCCCGCCTCCCGGGCCGCTGCCACGGCGCTCGCCTTGTTCCCGGTCAGCTCCAGGGTCTGGACGCCCGGGCCCACGAAGGTGATGCCCGCCGCCTCGCAGGCGCGCGCGAGTTCCGGGTTCTCGGAGAGGAATCCGTACCCGGGATAGACGGCGTCGGCGCCGGCCAGGCGGGCAGCCCGGATGATCTCCTCCACGGAGAGGTAGGCCCGTACGGGATGTCCGGGCTCTCCGATCTCGTACGCCTCGTCGGCCTTCAGCCGGTGCAGAGAATTGCGGTCCTCGTGGGGGAAGACGGCTACCGTGCGGGCCCCCAGTTCGTAGCCGGCGCGAAACGCGCGAATCGCGATCTCCCCGCGATTGGCCACCAGTACCTTGCGGAACATCATGATCCCTTCACCCTGCCGGTGATGAGCTACGGGTCGCCGACACCCCCGCGTACGCGGTGCCCCTGAAGGGCACCCGCCCGCGTCGCGCCCGGCTTGTTCCGGCAACGCTAAGGGCTGCGCCGTGGCCTTCTGAAGATCCCACGACAGTGACATGGATCATCGCGACGCGGCTGTCTGTCCGAGGCGCGGAGCGGGTACCCGACGGGGCACCGGTCCCCTCGGCGCGGCGCCGCGTCCGGGCACGGAAGAATCCTTTTCGCATCATGTGGTGCATTCGGGTGAATGTGAACAGCCGCACACTTTTCAGTCCCTAAGATCCACTGGTGTGACAGAGAGTCAGTACGCCCGGTCCGACCAGGACTCGGCCGATGTGGTGATCCTCGGGGCCGGCCCGGCCGGCCTGGTCCTGGGAAACCTCTTGCTTCGCAACGGCATCGACTGCGTCGTGCTCGAACGCGCCGGTCGCGACCACGTCCAGAACCGGGCGCGGGCCGGCTTCCTCGCCGCCCACACCGTCCGGATCCTGGAACGCAACGGTCTGGACGGCGGACTGCGCCGACGCGGTCGGGAACACGGCGTCTGCGAGTTCCGCACCGAGTCCGGCCGCTTCCGCCTGGACTACCGGCTGCTCGGCCGCGGTGAGCCGCACACGGTCTATCCGCAGCACGAGCTGGTCGCCGACCTGCTGGCGCAGTTCGTCGACGCCGGGGGCCGGATTCGTTTCGGCACCGAGGCGGTCGCCGTGACCGGGGCGGACGGCCCCGCGCCCACGGTGACGGTACGGGAGGGGGACGGGCGCCCCGGGCGGTGGCGGGCACGGTACGTCGCCGCCTGCGACGGCCGCCACGGGGCCGGACGGCGCTCGCTCCCGCCCGGCGCGGTCCACCGCCACCACCGTGACCACGGCGTGTCCTGGCTGGGCCTGCTCGCCGAGGCGCCACCGAGCCTGGACGCCGTGGGATACGCGACCCACCCGCGCGGCTTCGCCGGGCACATGGCCCGCTCCAGCGAGATCACCCGCTACTACCTGCAGTGCGAACCCGGGACCCGGCCCGAGGACTGGAGCGAGGAGCGCGTCTGGGACGAACTCGACCTGCGCATGCGCGCGACCGAGTACGGACACCTCCGGCGCGGCGGGATCGTCCAGCGTGCCGTCGTCGACCTCGAGTCCGACGTGCTCGAACCGCTCTCCCACGGCTCGCTGTTCCTGGTGGGCGACGCGGCCGCCCTGATCAGTCCGTCCGCCGCCAAGGGCGCGAACCTCGCCGTGCTCGAGGCGGAGATCCTGGCCCGGGCGCTCACCGACGCCCTCGCCCACGGCGACCCCGAGCCGCTCGCCTCCTACTCGGATCGGTGCCTGGTCCACATCTGGCGGGCGCAGGAGTTCTCGCACTGGATGATCCGGCTCCTGCACGACATCCCGGAATCCGGGAGCGCCTCCCTTTTCCGCGAGCGTCTGCGCCACGCACGGATCGCCTCGCTGCGCACCTCGCGGACCCAGCAGGACTGGTTCGCCGAGAACTACGTCGGCATCTGACCGGCCTTCTCGCTCTTCCGCCCTCTTCGCCCCGTTCCGGGCCAGGCTCCGGGCCGCCCGTGCCCGCGCACGGCACGCTCCGGTGGCCGGGCCCGGGCTTCCTCCCTCACACACGGACAGGGAATGCTTCCCGAACATCCCGATCATCCCTTCACCATGCCCGCGTCCCCGACGACGGCGACCACCCGCGACGACGCGGAGCGGCTGAGAGCGACGGCCGGATTCGTCCGGGAGCAGGACACGTCCGTCCTGCTCTCCCGCGTGCTGCCCGGCCTCGACGGTCCCGAACTACGGGCGCTGACCGACCGGTGCCGCTTCTCGCACGCCGCCGTGCTCGTGTTCCCGACCGACGAGCACGCGCTGCGCAAGGACCTGGCGAGGTGCGGGCTGCCCGCCGACGGGCAGGCGCGACCCAGTGTCGTCGTGCGCGAACGTCTCGCCTCCCGCCACCGCCGCGATCCAGCCGATCTTGACGTAAGGATTCTCCGCCCCGCGGTCCGAGGGCCGGCGGACGAACACCGCGCGGTCGAGGTGTTCGCGCTGACCGTTCCGCCGGGTTCCGGGCTGTCCCGGATCGCCGCCGAGGAACGCCGTCGGGACCACGAGGCACACCTCGCCTTCGACGTGGAGCGGCCCGACCCGCTGGTGCTGCGCGGGTTGTTGGCGAGCTTCGCGCGGCACGGCGCGGCTGCCGACGGGGGCGGCTACAACCCGCACGAGGACGGCACGGTGTTCTACTTCACCGCCCCCGCCGACACGAAGACGGCGTACCGGCGCGTCGAGCTGTACGCGGGCGGCGACCACCGTGACGTACTGACCGAGCACCTCGGCGGGCCCCTCGCCTCCGCCGCGGACGCGCGACGGCCGGGCGAACCGGACCCGGCGGAGACGCTGCTGTGGCTGCTGACCGGCGCCTGGACCACCCAGGCCCTCGCGGCGTGCGCGCTGCTCCGGCTGCCGGAGGCCATGAACCGCCATGCGGGGGTGGAGGGTTCGCGGCTGGCCCGCGCGGTCGGCGCCCAGCCCCGGAGCCTGGCGACCCTGCTGAGGTACCTCGCCATGCTGGGAGTGGTCTCCGAAGGGCCCGACGGATTCCGCCTCACCGAAGTCGGCGCACTCCTGGACGCGGAGGCGCCGGGCTCGATGCGGCCGCTGGCGCTGATGTACGGCGGCCCCTTCTACCAGTCCTTCGCCCACCTGGCCCACACCGTGCGGACCGGACAGCCGGGCTTCGAGCACCTGTACGGCGAGAACCACTTCGACCACTTCGCCCGCGACCCCGAACTCGCCACCCAGTTCGACCGGTCCATGGTGTCGAGCGCCGCCATGTTCGACCCTCTCCCCGCGCACCCGGTCCTCACGGCGGCCGCCGCCGCTCCCGGCCGTCCCCGTACCGTGGTCGACGTCGCCGGAGGTACCGGGGAACTCCTCGGCCGCGTCCTGACCGCGCACCCCACCCTGCGCGGCATCCTCCTCGAACGCCCTCAGGTCGTCGCGGCGGCGCGTGCGCACCTCGCCGGCGCCGGTGTCGGAGGGCGGTGCGACCTCCGGGCGGGCGACTTCACGGAGGTACCCCCGGGCGGCGACGTCTACGTCCTGTCCCGGGTCCTGCACGACTGGGACGACGACCGGTGCCGGAGCATCCTGCGCCACTGCGCCGACGCCATGCCCCGGCACGCGGACCTCCTCATCGTCGAACGCCTCCTGCCGGCCGACGCAGCCCCGTCGCTCGCCACCGCGTGGGACCTCCACATGATGTGCAACACCGGAGGCCGCGAGCGCACGGCCGACCACTACGCCCTGCTGCTCGAAGAGCACGGCCTCGCACTCGCCGGCCACACCCCGCTCGCCCTCGGGGCGCACGTCCTCCACGCCCGCAGAACCTGACGCGAGGGCCGGGCCCGGAGGGCGACCCCCTCCGGGCCCGGCCGTCGGTGGGGCGGATGCGCGGCAACTCGATCCGGCTGCCGGGGAGTTGAAAAGAGGCAACTACATGACAGGTGCATGACGTGCGGGGCCGTGGGGGCCTATCGTCGGAGGGCCCCAGAGGTTCGGCACTCCCGACCGTCCCGGTCGGCCGAGTGCCGGCGCGCTCTTCCCCCGCTCTCGGTACCGCAGGGTTCCGAGCCCCCCACGAGTGAAGGAGCAGCAATGCCCCTCAGCACATGGCTGAAGGCCGGCACGACGGCCGCAGCGATCGTCCTCGCCACGGCGACCGCCGTGAGCGCCGCACCCGCGCCCGCACCGGAGTCGTCGGTGTCCGGCGCCGCGGCGGTGGTGACCCTCCGGTACGACGACAGCCGGGCCGGCGGCTGGGAGGCCGCGATCGCGGCCGGAGTCGCCTCATGGAACGCGAACGTCGACAACGTCAAGCTGGTCGAGGCCGCGCCGGGCGTCCGGGCCGAGATCGTCATCGTGGCCACCACCGGATGGCCCCAGGCCACCCTCGGGCCCGTCCGCCCGGGCCGGCAGGTCCGGGTCGAACTCGGGAGCCAGGCGGTGTCCCAGGGATACGACAAGACCCGCATCGCCGCCCATGAACTCGGCCACAGCCTGGGTCTCCCCGACACCAAGCCGGGCCCGTGCACGCAGCTGATGTCGGGTTCGAGCGCGGGTACGAGCTGCGTGAACGCGGTCCCGAACGCGACCGAGCAGGCCCGGGTGGAGTCCGCCTACGCCAACGGCGCCGCCCTGAAGGTTCCCACCGACGGCCGGATGCTCGTGGACATGCCCTGACAGGGCAACCGCTTCGCAGGGCGCCCGATCGAGCCGCACGATCGGGCGCCCGTCGGCCGTGCGCCGGAACCTCCCCGGCCGTACGAGTTCCTGACCGGCGACGCTAGGGGTACGTCCGCACGTCGTCGTTGTAGTCGCGGGCCCGGTCCCGTACGAGCTCCGGCAGTGTGCCCGTCGCCAGGTCGGCGAGGGTCGTGCCCTCCAGGACCTGGCGCAGACTCGTCCGCACGGCACGCCACACATCCGGCATGGGAGCCGCCGCACCCTGGTACTCCAGGCCCGTCAGCTTCAGGTCCCGCACGCTGACGAGTGGTCCGTCCATCGCGCGGATGACATCGGCGAGGGTGATCTCGGCGGCCGGCCGGGTGAGGGTGTAGCCGCCGTCGGGGCCCCGCACACTGCGCACCAGACGCGCCTGCCGCAGATCGCCGAGCACGACGAAGAGGAAGCGGACGGGGATGTCCTGGCGTCCGGCGACTTCCTCGGCCTTGAGGGGCAGGTCGGGGGAGCGGGCCAACTCGGCCATGGCCCGGATGGCGTAGTCCGTTCGTGCTGAGATCCTCACGCGCTCAATGTCTCACGTACGGCGGGAACCTCGCCCGCGGCCACTCTCAAGGGCTCGTCAACAGCGGACCGGCGCGGCGATGTTGTCCGGAAGCGGCATTCCACTCCACTTTGTTCATCGACATAGTGAACATTGGTCGTCCAGCCCGCCCCTGGTCCGGAGGTTTCCGTGGTGTCCGTCGTGCCCGTCGTGTCCTCGCCGTCCGCCGAGTCCGCCCGCCCTCGATCGACCGTGGCGGTCGTCGGCGCGGGCGCGGCCGGCGCGCTCGTCGCCGTCCAGCTGTGCGAAGCGGCGGCCCGACGCCGTATCCCGCTCGATCTGGTCCTCGTCGACCCCGCGCCGGAGGCCGGCCGGGGCACCGCGTACGCCACCGAGGTCCCCGAGCACCGGCTCAACGTGCCCGTCGGCGGCATGAGCTGCTACCCCGACGACCCGGGGCACTTCAAGCGCTGGCTCTGCCGGCACGGCGAGTCCACCGTCACCGCGGCGGACTTCGCCTCCCGGTACCGCTACGGCTCGTACCTCGCCGACACGCTCGGACGCGCCATCATCACGGCGCACGGCACGGTCTCCGTACGGCGGCTGCGCACCAGGGCGACGGGGTGCGCCGACGTCGACGGGGGGCGGCTGGAACTCCGGCTCGCCGACGGCGGCACGGTGACGGCGGACAGCGTGGTCCTCGCCACCGGGCCCGCGGCGGGCCGGGCCGGCTGGGCCCCGGCCGACCTGGTCGCCTCCGACCGGTTCGTCCCCCGGCCCTGGACGCCCGGCGCGCTCGACGCCGTCGGCGCGACGGACGACGTCCTCCTCGTCGGCACCGGGCTCACCGCCGTCGACCTCGCGCTCGTCCTCGACCGTCCCGGCCGCACGGTGCACGCGGTGTCCCGGGGCGGGCTGCTCCCCCAGCCGCACGCGGTCGCCCCGCTGCCCGCCGTACCGCCGCCGCCGGGCCTCGCCGGCCTCCCGTTCCACCGCCTCCGACGGGAGTTGACGCGGCACTTCGCCGCCACGCGTCGCGCCCACGGTGACTGGCGGCCCGCGTTCGACGGGCTGCGGCCCGAGATCGTACGGCTCTGGCAGGGTCTCACCGACGACGAGCGGGCGGAGTTCCTCGGCCGCGACGCCACCCGGTGGAACGTGCACCGGCACCGTATGGCACCCTCCACCGCCGAGACCGTCGCCCGGGCGCGCGCCGCCCACAGGCTCCGGGTGCACGCCGGCCGGGTCGCCTCCGCGACACCGCACGCGGACGGTGGCCTGATCGTCTCCCTCGCCGACGGCCGTGAACTGCGCGTGGCATGGGTGGTGGACTGTACGGGGCCCGGGCTGCGGGTCGACGCCGACGGCGACCCGTTGTGGAGCGGGCTGCTGGCCGACGGCCTCGCCGCACCCGGACCGCTGGGCATCGGCGTCTCCACCGACGGCGGGAGACTGCTCGACGCCCAGGGGCACCGGGAGCGGCCGCTGTTCACGCTGGGAGCGCCCCGCCGGGGCGAGCTGTGGGAGACGACCGCGATCCCCGAGATCCGCGCCCAGGCCAAGGAGGTCGCCGAGGCCGTACTCGCTCCGCTGACCGGCGCCCCCCGGTCGGTACGCCGCCGGCCCACCGACCAGTTCGGGCTGCCGCTCTCCACCCACGCCGCGGCCGCGGCGTCCTTCCGCTGCGGACTCGCCCGCGTGATCACGGTACGGGCGAAGGCGGCCGAGTCGTTCGCGCGGGCCACCGAACTGGACCCCGGGTTCGCGCTCGGGCACGCCGCACTCGCCCTGCTCGGTCACGAGTGCGGAGCGGACGTCGACGTCGCCCGGGAGCTGGCGGACGCCCAGCGCAGCGTGCGGGAACGCGGCGACGAACGGGAGCGGTCCTTCGTCGACGTCGTCACGCGCCGCGTCAGGGAGCACGAGGCCCACGCGGGCGCCACCGGGGGAGCGGGCTTCGGAACCGGTGACGGCGACACGGCGCTCGTCGACCACCTCGGCCGCTACCCCGCCGACGCGTTCGCCCTCGGCATCGCCGTCCCCACCATCGCCTTCTCCGGCGTCGTGGATCTCGACGGCTCACTCGCCCTCGGCCTGGTGGAACGGACCGCTTCCGCCTACGAGGGGCACTGGTTCCACACCTCGCTCCTCTCCTTCGTCCGGCAGGAACAAGGAAGGATCGACGAGGCCGGCGAGCTCGCCCGGGCGGCGCTCGCCGCGCAACCCGCCTCCGGACACGCCGTGCACGCCCTCGCCCACGTCCACTACGAATCCGGCGAGCACCGCACGGGCCGGGACTGGCTCGACGGCTGGATCGGCGGCCAGGGGCGGGGCGCCGTGCACCGGGCGCACTTCTCCTGGCACGTGGCGCTCCACGAGCTGGCCCTCGACGACACCGCGGCGGTACGCCGCCGCTGGTTCGCCCAGCTCGCCCCGGGCCAGGTGAACGGGGTGCGGGCCCTCGTCGACTCCGGATCGCTGCTGTGGCGGGCCCGCATGTCCCGGAACTGGACCGGCCGCGTCCCGGTCGACGGCGTGCTCGACGCGGTCGCCCGCGACCTGGTCGAACGCCCCGCGACCGCGTTCACGGCCCTGCACAGCGCCGTCGCCCTCACCGCCGCCGGAGACCTCTCCGCACTCCGCCGCCTGCGCACCCACGCGGCCGGCGCGGACCCGGTGCAGCGGGAGGTCGTCGTCCCGCTGTGCAGCGCGCTGGAAGCGGTCCTGGAGGAGGAGTGGCCCACCGCGGTGCGGGAACTGCGCGGACTGCTGCCCTCCCTGCGCCGCGTGGGAGGCAGCGCGGCACAGCGCGAGATCGTCGAGGAGACCCTGCTGTACGCGCTGGTGGAGGCGGGGCACAGCGACACCGCCCGGCACCTCCTCGAACAGCGCCTCGATCGACGCGCGTCCCCCCTCGACCGGCGCAGGCTGGCCGGGCTGAGCCTCTGAGGGGGCGCGCCGCAGCAGCGCGAACGGCCGGGTGGTCGGCCGGGCTCGCCGTCCGGGGCGGCGGCGCCCTCCGTGCACCGGACGGTCGCGTCGGTCCCGGAGGTGCTGGGCCGCCGGGCCCCCCTCGTAGACCGGTCCGCCCGCGGGGACGGACCGGTCGCCGGAGTGGTGACGTCGTGCCGCCTGTGTAACAGGCGTGTACCACAGGGGGGTTGGGCGGAACGGCCGGCCGGTCCGGACGGCTCTTGGTGTCCGGAGACGCTCGTTCCTGCCGAACAACCGCTGCCCGGCCCACCGAGAAACCGAGGAAGACGCCATGCGCGCTCACAAGCTGACCTTCGCCGCCGCCCTGGCCGTTGCCGCGTCGCTCTCGCTGACGGCCTGCGGCGGTGACGGGGGTACGGGCAAGGGTGCGGCGTCGGCCCCGTCCGCCACGGCGTCCGCGGCCGGTGGTGCGGACGCGGCCGGTCCGGACCAGGAGGCCGGGAAGAGCTCCGGCGGGAAGAGTTCCGGTGGGAAGGGGTCCGGCGGGAAGGGATCGGGCGGGAAGGGATCGGGTGGGAAGAGCTCCGGCGGGAAGGGGTCCGGCGGGAAGGGGTCCGGCGGGAAGGGGTCCGGCGGGAGCGACGGGACGGCCAAGTGCCGTACCGACGAGCTGGAGATCACCGCGATGGACCACACCATCGAGGGCGACCTCGACGGAACCGTCGCCGTGCGGCTGAGGAACCGCGGCAGCGGGGACTGCGTGCTGTCCGGGTACGCGGGTGTCGACCTGAAGACCGAAGCGGGCCCGCTGTCCGCGAAGCGCACGGGCGAGCCGGGCACCTCGGTCACCCTCGGGAGCGGGGAGTCGGTGGCCTTCGGCGTCAGCTACCCGATCGACAAGAAGGGCGGCTCCGGCGTGCGCGTCACGGGACTTCTGGTGACCCCGCCGAACGAGACGAGGACGGTCACCCTCGACTGGCCGGGCGCCGCCACCCTGCCCGTGACGGAAGGCCCCGGCTCGCCGGTGAAGGTCGGCCCGGTCGGCAGCGCGGGCCAGGGCGGCTGAGCTCTTCGGAGCCGTCACGGGGCAGGGGGAGCCGCATCGGCTACGCGCCGATCTCCGCCAGCCACTGGACCGGGGTACGGGGCGTCAGGCCGAGGAGTCGCTGGGCGGTCCGGTCGGAGCCGATGGCGTTGTCGGGGAGCGTTCCCAGGAACGCGTAGAGGCCCGCGACGCCGGCCGCCGCGCCGCCGCCGAGGAGGGGCGCCAGAACCTCGCCGAAGGCCGCGGGGGCGAGCGCCTCGTAGGTGACCTCCCGCCCCAGGTGGGCGGCGAAGGCGTCGGCGAGTCCGGGGCCCGTGACGCCGGGGACCTGGCCGACCTCGACCGTGCCGGTGACGTCCGGGCGGTCGAAGAGCGCGGCCACGGCATCGGCCACGTCCAGGTGCGAGGCCCACGACACCGCGTAGTCGGCCCCCAGCGGGTAGCGCAGGACGCCCTCCTCGCGGGCGCCGCCGACGACGGGCGGCAGGAGCAGGTTCTCCAGGAAGAGCCGCGGCGCGATCACCGCGTGGGAGAGGCCGCTCTCCCGGAGGCCGTCGACCACGGTCGTGACCGCCGCGTCGGCCATCTCGGGGGGCGTGCCACCGCTGGTGGAGAAGACGACGCGGGCGGGGCGGGCCTCGTTCAGGGCGGCGAGGACGTTGTGCGCGTAGCGCAGCCGGTCCTCCTCGCCGCCGAGGGGGAGGTGGACGAAGACGCCTTCGGCCCCGCGGTACGCCTCGATGGGCGGCTCGGCGGAGAGCAGGTCCACCGCGCGGACCCGCGCGCCCGCGACGACGGCGTCCTCGTTGCGGGTGAGGGCGGTCACGGACTTGCCCGCGGCGGCGAGGACGGCGACGACGGGGGCACCTTGGGCGCCGGTGGCGCCATGGATCACGTAGCTCATGGATCCATTAGTGCACACACTGCACCAGTTACTTCAACTGCACTAATGGAATAGGGTGACGGTGTGACTGTCACTTCTCTGCCCGAGTGCGGTGTCGCCCGCTTCCTGGCTCTGCTCGAAGGCCCGTGGGCCACCCTCATCGTGCGTGAGCTGCTGCACGGCCCCCACCGTTTCACGGAGCTGCGGGCGGCGCTCCCCGGCATCAGCCCGCACACGCTCACCAGCCGCCTGCGCCGCTTCGAGACGTACGGACTCGTCACCCGGACCGCGTACGCGGAGATCCCCCCGCGGGTCGAGTACCGGCTGACGCCGCTGGGCGAGGGGCTGGGACCCGTACTCGACACCATGGCCCGGTGGGCCACGTCGATCCCCGACCCCGCCCCGCCGGCCGAGGAGCCTCAGGAGCGCTGAGGCGGCCCGTACGCCTGGATCGCCGCGGCCGAACCCGTGCGAGGGCGTCTGTCGACCTCCCTGAGAGGGATACTCCGGCTCCGCCCCGAGGAGGGCGCACGCCGGGGATCTCCCCCTCGGGCGGCGGCTCGGCCCACCCGCGCGCGGGTAGAAACAGGTCGGCGGTAGTGGCGGATGACAGGAGGAGTGATGCCGGAGAGGAAGTGGCGGGTCTCCATCACCACGGTGGCGAAGATCGGGGCGACTGCGGGAGCCTTCATCGGCTTCTTCGCCGTGACCGGCGGTCTGGGCCCGCTCTTCGGAGCGGGTGCGGTGGTGACGGCGTCCATGGGCGGTGCGGCGGCCGGAGCGGCGGCCGGCGGCGGGCTGGGCGCGGGCGTCGCCGCGCTGTTCGGGCGGACCGGCGACGAGGACGCCGCCGGCTCCCAGGAGCAGCGGCCGAGCGGCGAGGAGGGGGACGGGAAGAAGTGATGGCCGGGTCCGGGGCCGGCCGCACGTGACGGTCGGCCCCGGACCTCAGCACGAAGGCGGGACCTCCGGGGCCGACCGTGAGTGACGGTCGGCCCCGGACCCTCACCACGAAGGCCGGACCTCCGGGGTCGACCGTGCGTGACGGTCGACCCCGGACACCCGCCGCCGAGGCACCGGCCACGCACCGCCGAGGGCGCCCCCCGGACACCCGCCGCCGGGTCCGGCCTCGGGTGATCAGCGCAGAAGCTCGGTCCGGGTGCGGTGCGCGTCGGCGATCTCCTCGGCTCTCCGGGCGGCCTCGGCGGCGGGCAGGGCGGCGTACCCCTCCAGGGCGGCGGTGACAGCGGTCCGGGCCCGGTCCAGATCCGTACCCGCCGCCAGCCTGACGCCGGCGAACGTGGCGAGCGCGTGGGCGGCCGGCGCGCCCAGGCGGGCCGCGGCCGTCCAGGAGCCCACCTCACCCGCGCCGAGGAGGGCCAGGGCCTCTTCCGTGACGCGCAGCGCCTCGTCGTGTCGGGCGAGCGCGGACAGGGCCATCGCCCGGTTCAGCGTGGCCCACGCGCGGACGGGCCTGGTGGTGGGGCCGCTCTGCCGCGACAGGAGCGCGAGGGCGCGGGTGGCGTCGTGTTCGGCCTGCTCGGGGGTGTCCGACCACGTCATGCCGGAGCGCAGCGCGAACAGGCCGGCATGCCGGGTCGTGAGACGTTCGTCGGCGTTCTCCGGGATCCGGCCGCAGAGTTCGAGGGCGCTTCGGAGGACCTCGACGGCTTCCGGCGTCCGCCCCGACCGGCCCAGCCGCACCGCGCGGTTGTGCAACTGGATCAGCCGCTCCGGTTCGACGGACGCGTCGCCGCCGCCGGATCGCGCTCCGTACAGGGCGTCCGCGCGGGCGTCGGCCACGGCGGCCGCCTCGTGGGCGCCGGTCTCGGTGAGGAGCGCCGCGTGGACGGTCAGGGCCGTCGGGTCCTCGGGGGCCAGCCGTACCGCCGCCTCGGCGTGCGGCAGACCGCCCTCCGGGTCGCCTGCGGACAGGTGCAGTGCCGCGACCCGGAGCTCCGTGTGCGCGCCGGGCGCCAGGGCGAGGGCCAGGCGAGCCGTCGCCAGCGCCTCTTCCGGCCGGCCGGCCGTCTCCTGGACCTCGGAGAGCAGCAGCAGGGCGTGGGACCTCGCCTCGCCGCTGGTCAGCTCCAGGGCGTGCCGTGCCGCCCGATCGGCCCGGTCCAGCTCACCCACGGCGAGCAGGCGGCGGCCCCACTCGTACTCCAGGGCCGCCTGCTGTTCGGCCGGCAACGCGGGTGTCAGCGCGTGGAGGCGGCTCAGCACGGCCGCGGCGGCCTCGCGGAGCGCGGGGTCGTGGCCCGGCGGCAGCAGACCGTAGAGCCGGCGCAGGACGTCGGGATCGGCCCCGGACAGCGCGGTGTACGTGGTGAGGGCGGCGCCGCCGGCCCGTACGAGAAGGTCCGGGTGGACGGAGAGCAGACCGTTCACATGCCGGGTGGCGAGGTGCGGGTGGTGCTGGGCGGCATCGACGAGGCGGGCCGTGCCCTGGGGGTCGAGCAGCCGGGGCAGCACGTCGGCGCACCAGGCCGACACGAGGGGCGCGGGGTCGTACCCGGGGCGGGCACCGCCGCCCAGCAGCCGGGCGAGCAGGTCCTCGGCGAGCCTGTCGGGCAGGAGCGGTTCGAGCAGGAGGCCGGGACGCGGGGGCGGGTAGCAGGCCGTATGGGCCTCCAGTGCCCGCTCCGCGCGCCCCGCGTCGCCGTTCAGGGCCTCCTGGAGGACCCGTTCGGCCTCGGCGTACGGGAGGGGTCCGCGCAGGGTGGCGACGAAGACGACCCGCTCCAGATCGACCGCCACGCTCCCGGACTCCGTCGTCGCGCGCCAGTGGGCCCGCTCGCGCCGCAGAAGCGCCGCCGTGGCCTCGTCCAGGGTGCCCCGGGTGCCGTCGAGGACCGCGGCCAGAGCGGCGGTGTGCAGGGCGAGGACCTGCTGGTACTGCGCGTCACGGAGGTCGGGGTCGGGCAGTCGGGGGGTGACGCGATCCAGCGCGGTGGAGAAGTCGTCCACGGCGGCGTGGAAATGGGCGAGGCGGGCAGGAAGGTCGTCGGCCAGGGGGCCCAGCTCCACGGCCTGGTGCGGGATGAACGAGGCGTCCAGTTCCTCGGTGACGCGTGACCACCATCCGCCCGTGCCGCGGGCCAGCAACAGGACGCGGACCTCACCGGGAACGAGCACGTCGGCCAGGGCCTGGAGCAGGTCGGTCATCGGCAGGCGGTCGGCGTAGTCGATGACCACCAGCGTCCCGGGCGACCCGCCCGGGGGAGGCCCTGACGACGGGCCGTGGCGAGGTCCGGACGATCGGTCGGTGCCGGGCCCCGGTGCTGGGACCGGTCCCCTGGCGCCGGGCGCGCGGGGAAGGGCTCGCCGGGGACGGACGGTGAGCGTCCGCCAGCCCGCCTCCCGGGCCGTCGCGGCGAACCGGAGGGCGAGCCGCGTCTTGCCCAGACCGCCGGCTCCGTGGATCAACCGCACGCGCCACTCGGGTCCGGGACCGTCACGCCACGTCTTCAGGGCGGCCCGCTCCACGGAGCGGCCGGTGAAGCGGACGACCGCGCTGTCGGCCGCGAGCAGCCGGCTCGGCGGCAGCGGGCCCTGGAGGGCGGAGTCCGTCAACGGCGTGATGTCGTAGGGGCGTTCCTTCTCCCGGTGGCCTTCGGGGACGGTGTCGACCGTGGGTCCGTCCGAAGGGAGCCTCTGGGGGCGGCGCGCGCCGGTGCGCTCGTACAACGCGCGCCAGTGGCCGCGACGCTCGCTCCACCAGAGCAGCTGCTGGGGATTGCGGGTGCGCGGACCGGGGCGGCCGTGCACTTCGGCGAGGAGCGGTGCCACCACCTTCCACAGGAGGTCGAAGGTCTGCGGTGCGTGCGCGCCGGATATCCAGTCGCTGAGCCGCTTGGGGTCGGCGCCGATCGCCGCTGCCGCCGCCGCGCGGCTCCGTAGCCCGCGGAGACGGGTGAACTCGGTGATCAGCGCGTTGAGTTCCGGTCCCACTCCCTCGGGATGCGTCATCCGGTCCGTCCGGAGGCATCGCCCCGGAGGCACGTCCGACCAGCGTCGTTCCGGGGGTTCGTCCGGTGTGTCCGGAGTCCGCGACCTGACGGGGTCACCGGCCGCTCCATGGGGCCACGGAGGTCCGCACCACGCGGACGGAGGACACGGAGGACACCATGGTCATCGAACTCCTGCGGGTGGCGGGGCTCTTGGGGCTGGCCGCGCTGATCGTGGTGGCGATCACCGCGATGTACATCGTCCGGATCGCCATCAAGGAAACCACGTCGGGGCACCGGGCGGCGGTGCTCCGGGCGGTCGCGGTCGTGGTGCGGTCGCTGCGCGGCCGCCGGTGAGGGGCGCGGGTGAGGGAGCGGCCGCCGCGGACGCGTGATGTCGGACGGTGCGCCTGTGCCTCATGGGGCTCGGGGGGCGCCATGCGCCCTTCCGCGCCAAAAAGCGGGCATTCCGCGCGGCGGTTAATGGCCGGGCGCCACCCTGCCTCGCCCCGCGCGGGCCTCTAGCATTCGACCAGCCCCGCTCACACCGGCGGGGCGGGTCGGGCAGATGTCATGCGCATGATAGTTCAACCATTGCCGGTTGGACTACCCCTCCGCGTACCGCCTGCCGTCCCGATCCACCGCACGCACCAGGTCTCCACCGCAGTAGGTACGTGACGGCCGCCGCCCCGACGCGTGGCGTGCCGCATCCCCCAGCCCGTGGCCGGACGCACCCGTGCGTCCGCGCCCGTCGGGAACCGAAGCACCGGATGGGAGAACACCATGAGAGCTCGCCTGCTCGTGAGCGGGGCGGTCGCCGCCCTGTTCGCCTCGGCCCTGCCCGCTCAGGCCGGCCCGTCGTCGATCGTCGACCCGCCGCCGGACCGGATCGTCATCGACATCGCCACGGTGAACGGCTCCGGCTGCCCCCTGGGCACCGCCGCCATCGCCGTGTCCGAGGACAACACCGCCTTCACCGTCACCTACAGCGAGTACCTCGCACAGGTGGGCGGCGGCGCCCCCACCACGGCGGCCCGCAGAAACTGTCAGCTGAACCTCCTGGTGCACGTGCCGCAGGGCTTCACGTACGCGATCGCCAGCGCCGACTACCGGGGCTACGCGTCCCTCCAGCGCGGAGCGAGCAGTACGGAGAAGGCCTCGTACTACTTCCAGGGCTCGCCGAACACCGCCTCCCGCACGCACACCTTCCGGGGTCCGTACGAGGACAACTGGCAGGCGACCGACGACACCGACTGGGCGCAGCTCGTGTGGGCCCCCTGCGGTGTGCAGCGGAACTTCAACATCAACACCGAGCTCCGGGTGAACGCCGGCACGTCGAGCCCGGCCACCACCAGCTACATGACCATGGACTCCACCGACGGTGACATCAGCACCGTCTACCACCTGGCGTGGAAGGAGTGCCCGGCCGGGTGACGCGCGCGCCGGCCGGGGCGCGCCGACGCGCCCCGGCCGCCGCACGACGGCGTCGCGCTCCGGGCGAACCCGAGTGCTCCGCACCGCGAGCGTTCCCCGGCGCATATGCCGATACTGGGGACGACGGCCGAGTGCGAGACGACCGGGATTCCACAGCGATGGCTCACAGGACGGCGGAAGCGACGAGCGGTGCCGCTCGGGACGCGGGCGGCTGGCTCGGCGCGCTTCCCGTGGCCGCGGTCGCCACCAGCAGGTCCGGAGCGATCGTGCGCTGGGACGGCACGGCGGAGAAGCTGCTCGGCTACGCCTTCCACGAGGTCAGCGGACGGCACATCGCCGATCTCCTGCACCCGGGAGTCGACCGGGGCCTGGGCCGTTCGCTGTGGGAGCGCGCGGTCTCCGGCCCGGGGGTGACGGGGAGCGTGACCGCCTGGCACCGCGACGGACGCCCCGTCGAACTGGAGGTGTGGGCGACGTCCGTTCCGCAGGACTCCCCGGGCGCCGGCACGGTCCTGGTCTTCGCAGCCGACGCGCACGCCGCCCGCGCCGTCCGCGGCTCCTCCGCCGTGTGGGACGGCATGTTCGCCCGCTCGCCGGTCGGGATCGCGGTCTTCGACAACGCTCTGCGATTCCTGCGCGTCAACCCCGCCCTGCAGGCCATGAACGGCCTGTCGGAGGCCGAGCACATCGGCCGGCGCCTGGCGCAGATCCTGCCCGACGTGAACGCCTCCGCCATGGAGGACGCCATGCGACAGGTCCTCGACCACGGCGAGCCGATCCTGGACTTCCGCCGCACGGGCCGCACCCCGGCGGACCCCGCCCACGACCGCGTGTGGTCCTGCTCCTACGTACGCCTGGAGGACGCGGACGGTCTGCCCATCGGCCTGACCGCCACCCTGATCGACATCACCGCGCAGCAGCGGGCGGAGGTCGAGGCGGCGGCCGGCCGGCGGCGCCTCGCCCTGGTCAACGAGGCCACGTTCAAGATCGGCACGAGCCTGGACCTGGAACGCACCGCGCAGGAGCTCGCCGACGTCTGCGTCCCGGCCCTTGCCGACGCCGTCACCGTCGACGTCCTGGACAGTCTCGCGGCGAACGGCGACATCGGCTCCGGACTCGTCGGCGGCGCCTCCCTGCGCCGCCTGGGCAAGGCGCCGGTCACCGGCTCCGCGATCACCGAGACGCTCGCCCCCCTCGGCCGTACCCTCGCGTTCCCGGGCAACGCGCCCTACACCCAGGCCCTCGCCGAGCGCCGCGTCTACCGCATCGCCCACCTGGACGAGCAGGCCATCGCCCCGGCGGCCCGGCACTCCAGCGCCCCGGCGAAGCTCCTGGCCCTCGGCGTGCACTCGTTCATGATGGTGCCGCTGCTCGCCCGCGGCACGGTCCTGGGACTCGCCACCTTCTACCGCAGCCGCCCGCTCGGCCCCTTCACCGAGGACGACGCGGCGCTCGTCGTCGAACTCGCCTCCCGCGCCGCTGTGTGCGTGGACAACGCCCGCCTCTACCACCGCGAACACGACACCGCCGTGATCCTCCAGCGCAGCATGCTGCCGCAGCACGTCACCCCGCCTCCCGGCATCGAGGTGGCCCACCGCTACCTCCCCGCCAGTGACGTGAACGAGGTCGGCGGCGACTGGTACGACGTGATCCGGCTGCCCGGGGGCAGGGCCGCCCTTGTCATCGGTGACGTCATGGGCCACGGAACCCTCGCCGCGGCGGTCATGGGCCGCCTCTCCGCCAGTGTCCGCGCCCTGGCCCGCCTCGACCTCGCGCCCGAGGAACTCCTCGACCAGCTGGAGGCCACGCTGGAGGACCTGGCCGAGCCGATGCTCGCGACCTTCTGCTACGCCGTCCTCGACCCGGCCGACGGTCACTGCCGCATCACCCGCGCGGGTCACCCGCCCCCGGTCCTGGTCGGCCCCGACGGCACCGCACGCCTCCTCGACCTGCCCGCCGGACTCCCGCTCGGTGTCGGCGGCGGCTCCTTCACCACCGTCGACATCACCCTTGAGCCCGGCAGCATCCTGGTGCTCTACACCGACGGGCTGGTCGAGGCCCGCGGAGACGACATCGACGACCGCCTCGACGCGCTCACCGGCCTCCTGACCCGGCCCGGACCCTCGCTCGACGGGCTCTGCGACACCCTCGTCACCCACCTGGTCCCGGCCTCGGCCGACGACGACATCGCCCTCCTCGTCGCCCGCCTCGCCCCCGCCCCCTGAGGGCCGACGCCCAGGGCTCGCGCCGCGTGGCGGGAGCGCAGGGCGTTGGCATAAGCCCTTGAGCCTGGGCCCGCGGGCCGCGATCCGGTGGCCGGGGCCCGGATCGAGGCACGGATCGGGACCCGGAACCGAGGCACGGATCGGGGCCCGGATCGCGGTCCGGGGTGCGGGAGCGTGCGGTGCCGGGGCCGCTTCAGGCGCCCGTGGTTCCGGGAGCGCGCCGCGCCCGTGCCCAGCTGAGCTGTTCCGCCGCGCTGTTCAACAGCGTGTCGAGGACGACGGGGTAGGCGCTGTGCGTCATCCGCCCCGCGAGGAGCCGTGCGGTGGCCGCGATGTGCGGGTGGGTGTCGGCGGGCAGGGCGGCGTAGGTGGAGTTCCACATCTCCTCGTCCGCCGCGCGGGCCTCGTCCTTCAGCACCATCGACCCGGCGTCCAGGGCGGCGAAGGCCAGACTGAGGTCGATGAACGCGTGGTAGACGACGACCGCGTCCGCGTCCGCGAAGCCCGCACCGCGCAGCAGGCCGAGGATCGTCTCGTCCACCGCGATCTCCCGCGGCCGGCCGGTGACCCGACTGGCGGTGAGCACCGCGGCCTGGGGGTGGTCGAGGTAGGAGGCGTGGATGGCCAGGCCGAGGGCCCGCAGGTCGGACCGCCACTCACCGGTGGGCGACCAGGAGTCCAGGGCCCGCCCGGTCAGCTCCTCGCCGATCGCCCGGGTCAGGTCGTCGAGCCCCGAGAAGTACCGGTAGAGGGTGCTGGGGTCGGCGCCGAGGGCCGCTCCCAGTCTGCGTGCCGTCAGGCCGGCGCCGCCGTGCTCTCGTAGCATCCTGAGGGCGGTCCGCACGATCAGCTCCTCGGACAGCACCGTGCCCTGCCGTGTCGGCCGGCGCCTGCGCCGTGCCGCCTCCGGCACCACCTGTTTCGCCACGACCGCTCTCCCCGCTGTCCGCCCGGCGTTCTTATGCCAACGTGATTGACCTTAATCGAACGTGTCCCGTTGCATCTGTCCCAGCCGCGGAGGCGACCGTCTCCGGCAACGAAAGGTGAGTGACATGCGCGTACTGCTCGTGGGCGCCGGTGGCGTCGGCACGGCCGTCACCCGGATCGCGGCCCGCCGTGACTTCCTGACCCACATGGTCGTCGCGGACTACGACCTCGCCCGCGCCGAGGCGGCCGTCGCGGCGCTCAAGGAGCACGGGGACCGGTTCAGCGCGAGGCGCCTGGACGCCTCCGACGAGGACGCGGTGCGGCGGGTGCTCATCGAGGAGAGGTGCGACGCCCTGCTCAACGCGACCGACCCGCGGTTCGTGATGCCGCTCTTCGACGCCGCGCTCGCGGCGGGCACGCACTATCTCGACATGGCGATGTCCCTGTCCGCTCCGCACGCCACCCACCCGTACGAGCGATGCGGGGTGAAGCTCGGCGACGCGCAGTTCGAGCAGGCCGGTGCGTGGGAGCGGTCCGGGCGCCTCGCCCTGGTCGGCATGGGGGTGGAGCCCGGCCTCTCGGACGTCTTCGCGCGGTACGCGGCCGACGAACTCTTCGACGAGATCGAGGAGATCGGCGTCCGCGACGGCGCCGACCTGACGGTCGAGGGCTATGACTTCGCCCCGTCCTTCAACATCTGGACGACCATCGAGGAGTGTCTCAACCCGCCCGTGGTGTACGAGAAGGACCGGGGCTGGTTCACCACGGCCCCCTTCAGCGAGCCGGAGGTCTTCGACTTCCCCGAGGGCATCGGCCCGGTCGAGTGCGTCAACGTCGAGCACGAGGAGGTGCTGCTCATCCCGCGCTGGGTCGACGCCCGCCGGGTGACGTTCAAGTACGGCCTCGGCGAGGACTTCATCGCCAAGCTGAAGACCCTCCACGAGCTGGGGCTCGACTCCACCACGAAGGTCACCGTCCCCTCGGAGCACGGGCCCGTGGCGGTCTCCCCGCGCGACGTGGTCGCCGCCTGCCTGCCGGACCCGGCGACGCTCGGCGACCGCATGACCGGCAAGACCTGCGCGGGCACCTGGGTCAAGGGCACCAAGGACGGCTCGGCGCGCGAGGTGTACCTCTACCACGTGGTCGACAACGAGTGGTCGATGCGCGAGTACGGGTCCCAGGCCGTGGTGTGGCAGACCGCCGTCAACCCCGTCGTCGCCCTCGAACTCGTCGCGAACGGCGCCTGGTCCGCCACCGGCGTCCTCGGCCCGGAGGCCCTGCCGCCCCGCCCCTTCCTGGACCTCCTCACCGCGTACGGCTCGCCGTGGGGCCTCCGCGAGGAGATCTGACGGCTCAGGCTCGCGCACCGCACGACAGAGAAGGCGGTCGGCAGGCCCGGGTGACCTGCCGACCGCGAGGGTGACGTCAGTTCTGGTTGAGGGGGAGGGCGACGTCGACGACCTGGCGGCCCGAGGGGAAGTCGCCGACCGGGGTGGCCCGGCCGGTGAGGACGTCGACCTTGTAGAAGCGCTGCTTGCCGCCGGTGTTCAGGGCCGCGAAGCCGCGGTTGGAGCCGTTGGAGGCTTCGTAGTAGATGTCGAATCCTGCCGAGGGGCCGGCGTTGACGCCGAGGCCGCCGGTGGGGGCGAGGGTGCCGGCGTTGGCGGGGGACTGCAGGGAGACGCGGTCGTTGGTGGTGTCGATGTCGAACAGTGTGGTCGCGGTGGCCGTGGCCAGGTCGTTGTTCGTGTACGCGGCGCC
>NZ_JBEOXR010000023.1:0-108556 GCF_040296665.1 Streptomyces sp. NPDC002057 | reverse complement strand
CTCGACCCCCGCTCCCGCCACACCATGTGGCAGATCATCCGCGAACTCGTCACCACCGGCGTCACCGTCTTCCTCACCACCCAGTACCTCGAAGAGGCCGACCAACTCGCCGACCGCATCGCCGTCCTGAACAACGGAAAGATCGCCGCCCACGGCACCGCCGAAGAACTCAAACGCCTCGTCCCCGGCGGACACGTCCGACTCCGCTTCTCCGACCCCACCACCTACCGCACCGCCGCCGACACCCTCCACGACGCCACCCACGACGACGAGGCCCTCACCCTCCAACTCCCCAGCGACGGCAGCCAGCGCCAACTCCGCACCATCCTCGACCGCCTCGACACCGCCCACATCGAAGCCGACGAACTCACCGTCCACACCCCCGACCTCGACGACGTCTTCTTCGCCCTCACCACCCCCACCGACCCCACCGTCCCCAGCCAGTCCGCCCCGTCCGGTCAGGCCGGCGTCTCCCAGGAGGAAGTCCGATGAGCACCCTCTCCCTCGCCGTCCGCGACACGAGCACGATGCTGCGCCGCAACCTCCTGCACGCCCGCCGCTACCCGTCCCTCACCCTCAACCTGCTCCTCACCCCGATCATGCTGCTCCTGCTCTTCGTCTACATCTTCGGAGACGTCATGAGCGCCGGGATCGGCGGCGGCGACCGCTCCGCCTACATCGCCTACCTCGTCCCCGGCCTGCTCCTGATGACCATCGGCTCCACCACCATCGGCACCGCGGTCTCCGTCTCCACCGACATGACCGAGGGCATCATCGCCCGCTTCCGCACCATGGCCATCCACCGCGGCTCCGTCATCACGGGCCACGTCATCGGCAGCGTCCTGCAGTCGATCGTGAGCGTCGTCCTGGTCGGCGCGGTGGGCGTGGCCATCGGTTTCCGCTCCACCGACGCCACCGCCCTGGAGTGGCTCGCCGCCTTCGGACTGCTCGTCCTCTTCGCCACCGCCCTCACCTGGATCGCCGTCGGCATGGGCATGGTCAGCCCCAACGCCGAAGCGGCCAGCAACAACGCGATGCCCCTGATCTTCCTGCCCCTCATCTCCAGCACCTTCGTGCCGGTCGACGCCATGCCCGGCTGGTTCCAGCCCGTCGCCGCGTACCAGCCCTTCACCCCCGCCATCGAGACCCTCCGCGGTCTCCTCCTCGGCACCGAGATCGGCCACAACGGCTGGCTCGCCCTCGCCTGGTGCCTCGCCCTCACCGCCCTCGGCTACTTCTGGTCCAAGGCCGTCTTCGGCCGCGACCCGAAGTAGCGGCTCGTCCGGAGCGCCGGAAGGGGCGGCGTACTCCCGACATCACGTCGGAGTACGCCGCCCCTTCCGGCGTGCGCCATCACCCCTGGGCCACGAGCCGCACCGCGAGGACGACGATCAGCGTGCTCGACGCGAGCGCCGTGGCCAGCCGCCCCCGCACCCCGGTCAGCGTCCGGCCGAGCAGGGTCCCGCCCAGGGCGAGCAGGAGCTGCCAGCTGGCCGAGGCGACGAGGGCCGCGACGACGAAGACGGTGCGGTCGGACAGGGTCGCCGGGCCGGAGGGGCCCGTCGCGAGGACGAGCGCGGCGAAGTAGACCACCGTCATGGGATTGAGGAGCGTGATGCTCAGGAAGGCGAGGTACGCGCGGGCGGGAGAGAGGACGGTCCCGTCGTCGCGGGAGGAGAGCCCGCCCGTACGGTACGCGGCGAGGGCCGCGTACGCCGCCCGTACGGCGAGCACCGCGAGCACCACGGCCGAGGCCCACCGCAGCGGGGTCGTCACGGGGGTGAGCAGCGGTACGAGGGCGGAGCCGCCCGCCACCGCGAGGAGGGCGTAGGCCCCGTCGGCCGTGGCGACGCCGAGGGCCGCGCCGACGCCCGTACGCCAGCCGGCGCGGGCCGTGACGGCCACGAGGTTGGCGCCGACGGCGCCGACCGGGATCGCGATGCCGTAGCCGGCCAGCAGGCCGGCCACCAGCACGGCGGTCACGCGACGGCGGGGATCGCGCCTCCGGGGGAGCCGGGCTGCTGCTGGCGGCGGTAGGCGGAGCCGTCCTTGGTCCGGCCGAGGAAGCCGCCGATCACGAGGTACCGCCGCAGGGCGGAGAAGTCCTCGTGCACGGTGAGCAGGGCCTCGTTGATCTCGGGCTCGCGGTAGTCCCGGCCGGCCTCGAAGAGGGTCTCGGTGAGGTGCGCGAGAAGGGCCTCGCGGCGGGCCGGCCTGCGCGGGATCGCCTTGAGGCGCCCGTCGGCGGAGAACAGGTCCGCGACGGGGCGGGAAGGATGACTGGTCATGGCGGTGAAGCCTGACGGCGGAAGCCCCCGCCCCGCAAAGGGTTTTACTTCGGCTCGGGCCGCACCATGACGCTCACGGCCTCCTGCACGGAAGGCAGGAACGTCCGCAGGCCGCTCTCCTCGAAGATGGGCCTCGCCCGCTCCACGAAGGCGAGGAAGGTCTCCTCGGAGTCCCAGAAGTCCACGACCCGCCACCCTCCGCTCCCGTCGGGCCCGGAGGCGTGCGCGATGAACCCCTCCGGCGGGAACCACCCGGTCTCATGGAGGCGCCGGATGGCCTCCTCGTACTGCTGCTGGGTCGTGCCGGGAATCTCGATGGTCACGATGACGGCCATGGCACTGCTCCTGTACGGGGGGCGCGTGAGGGTGCGGGAGTCCGGACCAGCTCACCAGCGGGCGGGCCGGCCCGCACGGCGACGACCTCCGAACGAGCGACGGCACGCGCCCGCCTGGGCGGGTGATCACCCTGGCCGGCCCCTGGTCGGACCCGGAGACCCGACCGGGGGATCACCCTGCCCCGACCGTCCGGCCCGGGACGCCTGAACTCAGCTCCGAAGAGGCGCCTACGGCCAGGGGACTTCACTCATACGGGGGGACTTTACCCGGTGTGTCCGTCTGGACACTTTCCGTTCAGTATGGTGAGCGCCAAACGGCCCCCGCCGATGACTGCGAATCATCGCCAGGGGCCTCAACCACCAGTGGAAGTCGAAGTCCACCCGTGATCTGTCGGCACTTTATCGCGCCCTCCCGCGCCTACACCCCGTTCTCCCACGAGATCATCCGGCACCCTCGGCTCACCTCCGACGCCGTGCGGCTGCTGACCTGGCAGCTCTCGCTCCCCCAGGGCGCCAGGGAGAACCTCTCCCGTACCGCCGAACGCGCGGGCATCGGGGCGACGGCCTTCACCCGCGCCAAGCGGCAGCTCATCGCCGAGGGGTTCGTGCACGAGCGACGGGTCCAGGCGGCCGGCGGGCTCTGGACCACCCAACAGCTCGTGTCGAACACCCCGTTGAGTCCGGACCGGGCCGCCAAGGTCCTCGGCGGGAGCCCCGTACCGCCCGGTGGCGACCCGGACCGCGTATCCCCGCAGGTCGCACCGAGTCCCCGGAATCGGGCCGTCGGTGCGGCGGCCGTCGACGCACCGGCGGGCCCGTCGACCGACGGTCATCCAGAAGAACACCTTGGGGAGAAGACCTCCCACCTTCCGCCCCACCCCGAGACGGCACCCGCGCCCAGGACCGAGACCGCACCCGAGACCGATCCCGAGACCGCACCCGCGACCACTCCCACTCCCGAGCAGTTGGAGGAAGCCGGGGCCCTCGTCGGCGTTCTCCCGCTCCTCTCCCCCGCCCTCCGCCGCATCCCGCCCGGCATGCGCGACGAACTCACCCGGCTCGCCGCCCGCTGGCTCGACGCCGGACACACCTCCGCCGACGTCCACGCACACGTCCTGCGCGGACTCCCCGGCGCCGACACCCCCGTACACCGGCCAGGGGGTCTGGTGCGGTACCTGCTCCGCGACGTACCGCCGCGCGCCCTGCCGCCCCGGCCCGTGGTCCCCGCCGCCCCCGCCGGGCCTCCGCTGTCGGCGCGGCTCGCTGGGGCGCGGGAGTGCGCGGGCGACAGGCACACCCAGCCGATGCTGTTCCGGCCCGTCGCGGACGAGACGCTGTGCGCCGAGTGTACGGAAGAGCCGATTCCCTGTACCTCCTCGGTAACAGATGCCGACAGCACGGGTGTCGAGGGCGATCGCCGAGCAGAATCCGGTCGCCAGCGAGCGCCGGGAGAGGCCTCGCACGGCCTTTCATCACGGGGGAACACACCATGAACACTTCTGTCTGTCGCGACCGCGCACCCCGCAGGGGCTGGAAGCCCTTCGCCGCCGGGGCCGCCGTCGTCGCCGCGCTGCTCACCTCGACGGCGTGCGGGCCGGGCGACGCCGACGCCACGCTGCCGGGCACGTCCTCGGCGCCGCCCAGCGCGACGGAGCCGAGCGACTCGGCCGCGCCCACCACCACGCCCACGGACGCGCCGACCGGGACGGCCTCGTCGAAGCCGAGTGCCACGTCGAGCAAGCCCGGCGGGAGCGGCGGGGGAACCGCCGTCGGCGCGTGCACCGCCGAGGACCTCTCGGTCTCGGCGGTCGAGGAGCCCACGGACAAGGACGAGAACAGGCACTTCGTGCTCACCGTCCAGAACGCCGGCGACGACACCTGCGACCTCTACAACTACCCGCACGTCATGCTGGGAGACGCCGCCGCGCCGACCCCCGTGATCAAGGAGAGCAACGCGGACCCGGGCGTGCCCGTCACCCTCGAACCGGGCAAGGAGGCCTACGCCGCGCTCCTCGTCAGCGGCGGCGCCAGGGACGAGTACGAGGCGAAGCACCTCACCCTCACCCTCCAGGGCAGGAAGCCCGGCAGCCGCGCCGGCGGACCGATCGACGTCCCCATGCCCGTCAGCACGCTGTACGCGGACGACGGCCAGCTCGTCACCTACTGGACGACCGCCTCGGGCTTCGCGCTGGACTTCATCATGTCGAAGTGACCGAACCCCGCCGCTCCACCCTTCCGGGTCCGCACCGCCGGGGTTCTCAGCGGTAGATCAGGAGTTCGTGTTCCGTCGCGCCCGTCAGCTCGTAGCGGGTTCGGACCAGTGGGCGGCCCGCGTAGATGCGGATCAGGGTGGAGGCGTCGCCCTTGAACGTGGCTGCCGGGCGGCCCTCGATCGCGTTGCCCAGGGCCACCGGGGTGGCCTCGCGGTCGTCCAGGACGCCCATCAGGCGCGGGGTCTCCCGTCTGCGGCTCGTCACCGAGAGGAGCGGGAGGGCCAGGTCCAGGCTCGGGCCGCAGTAGGCGTGCGGTTCGCCGAAGGCCTCCCGTACGTCTCCCGCGTGGACCCATTCGCCGAGCGCGACGGCGTCCAGCCGGCCGTCCTCACGTCCGGCGATCACCGGGCCCGCCTCCGTCAGACCGCGTTCCAGTTCGTCGAGGATCCGGTCGAGGGGCCAGTCCTCGCGTTCGGCGACGTCGCACGCGTTGGCCTCCGGCATGAACACGCCCTCCTCCAGGCGGCCCTCGACGATCCGGACGAGGGCCGCCCCGCAGTGGGCGAGGACCTGTCGCGCCGTCCAGCCGGGGCAGGCGGTGCGGAGCTCGTACGCCTCCTCGGGGGTGCGGCGCAGCAGCGGCATCAGCAGGTCCCGTTCCGTTCTGAGGAGCCGGTCCGGGAGCCAGGGGTCGCGCGCGTCGTCGTGGTCGTCGGTACACATGCGTCCTCAGTAGCGGTAGTGGTCCGGCTTGTACGGGCCCTCCACCGGGACCCCGATGTACGACGCCTGCTCGGGGCGGAGCGTCGTGAGGCGGACGCCGAGGGCGTCCAGGTGGAGGCGGGCGACCTTCTCGTCCAGGTGCTTCGGCAGCGTGTACACGCCCACCGGGTACTCCTCCGGCTTCGTGAACAGCTCGATCTGGGCGAGGGTCTGGTCCGCGAAGGAGTTCGACATGACGAAGGACGGGTGGCCGGTCGCGTTGCCGAGGTTGAGCAGGCGCCCCTCGGACAGGACGATGACGACCTTGCCGTCCTCGAACGTCCACGTGTGGACCTGCGGCTTCACCTCGTCCTTCACGATCCCGGGGATCGCCGCCAGACCGGCCATGTCGATCTCGTTGTCGAAGTGGCCGATGTTGCCGACGATCGCCTGGTGCTTCATGCGGGCGATGTCGGACGCCATGACGATGTCCTTGTTGCCGGTGGTCGTGACGAAGATGTCGGCCGTCTCCACCACGTCCTCCAGGGTGGCGACCTGGTAGCCGTCCATCGCCGCCTGGAGCGCGCAGATCGGGTCGATCTCGGTGACGATCACCCGCGCGCCCTGGCCCCGGAGGGACTCCGCCGAGCCCTTGCCGACGTCTCCGTAGCCGCAGACCACCGCCGTCTTGCCGCCGATGAGGACGTCCGTCGCCCGGTTGATGCCGTCGATGAGGGAGTGGCGGCAGCCGTACTTGTTGTCGAACTTCGACTTCGTCACGGCGTCGTTCACGTTGATCGCGGGGAAGAGGAGCGCGCCCTCGCGGTGCATCTCGTACAGGCGGTGCACGCCCGTCGTGGTCTCCTCCGTCACCCCGCGGATCCCGGCGGCGATCGTCCCCCAGTCCAGCGTGGTCCCCCGGAGCAGTTCCAGGATCACGCGGTGCTCGTCGTTGTCCGCCGTCGACGGGTCCGGGACCGCGCCCGCCTTCTGGTACTCCACACCCTTGTGGACGAGGAGCGTGGCGTCACCGCCGTCGTCCAGGATCATGTCGGGGCCGTCGGCGTCCGGCCAGGTCAGCGCCTGCTCCGTGCACCACCAGTACTCCTCCAGCGTCTCGCCCTTCCAGGCGAAGACCGGGATGCCGGCGGCGGCGATCGCGGCGGCCGCGTGGTCCTGCGTCGAGTAGATGTTGCAGGAGACCCAGCGGACCTCGGCGCCGAGCGCCACCAGGGTCTCGATGAGGACGGCGGTCTGCACGGTCATGTGGAGGGAGCCCGTGATCCGCGCCCCGGCCAGCGGCCGGGCCTTCGCGTACTCCCGCCGGATCGACATCAGGCCGGGCATCTCGTGCTCGGCGAGGGTGATCTCCTTGCGGCCGAAGGCGGCCAGGGAGATGTCCGCGACCTTGTAGTCGTCGAAAACGTCAGACATGGACAACGCTCCTTGCGCTCATGATGGTTCGGTGGATTTCGAGGGCCGCCGTCGACTTGTTGAGCGTGATGTAGTGCAGCCCCGGAGCGCCCTCGTCGAGCAGCCGCAGGCCCATCGCGGTCGCGTGCTCGACGCCCGTCCGGTACGCGGCGGCGGGGTCGTCCTTCGCCGCCTCCAGCCGGTGCGCCAGGTCCTCGGGGAACGCGGCGTCGCTCAGCTCCGCGAAGCGCCGGATCTGGCGTACGTCGGTGGCCGGCATGATCTCCGGGATGATCGGGGTGTCGCAGCCGGCGGCCGCGACCCGGTCCCGCAGCCGCAGGTAGTCCTCGGGGTCGAAGAACATCTGCGTGATGGCGTAGTCGGCGCCCGCCCGGCACTTGGCGAGGAAGTGCGCCAGGTCGCCCGCCGGGTCCGCCGACCGGGGGTGACCCTCCGGGAAGGCCGCCACCCCGATGCGGAAGTCGCCCAGGGAACGGACCAGTTCGACGAGTTCGTACGCGTACGTGAGGCCCCGCGGGTGCGGGGTCCACGCGCCGCGCGGGTCGCCCGGCGGGTCGCCGCGCAGCACGAGCACGTCCCGGACCCCGGCGTCCGCGTAGGCGCCGATGATCGACCGCAGTTCGGAGACGGAGTGGCCGACGGCGGTCAGATGGGCGACGGGCCGCAGGGTCGTCTCGGCCGCGATCCGCTTCGTGACGTCGACGGTCCGGTCGCGGGACGAGCCGCCCGCGCCGTACGTCACGGAGACGAAGTCCGGGGACAGGGCCTCGACCCGGCGGATCGCCTCCCACAGCGTCCGCTCCCCCTTGTCCGTCCTCGGCGGGAAGAACTCGAACGAGAACGTCGGGGCCACGAGGGTCGGGCTCATCGTCGTCCTCCCGCGTTGAAGTAGCTCGCCTCCGGGTGGTGGACGACGATCGCGTCCGTCGACTGCTCGGGGTGCAGCTGGTACTCCTCCGACAGCTCCACCCCGATCCGCTCCGGGCGCAGGAGCGCGGCGATCTTCGCCCGGTCCTCCAGGTCGGGGCAGGCCGGGTAGCCGAGCGAGTAGCGGCAGCCCTGGTACTCGGTGCGGAGCATGCCGTCCAGGGAGGCCGGGTCCGTGCCGGCGATCCCCCACTCGGCGCGCACCCGGGCGTGCCAGTACTCGGCGAGCGCCTCCGCCAACTGGACGGAGAGGCCGTGGAGTTCGAGGTAGTCCCGGTAGGCGTCGGCGGCGAAGAGCTTCGCCGTCTCCTGGCCGATCCGGGAGCCGACGGTGACCACCTGGAGGGCGACGGCGTCGATCTCGCCGGAGTCCTCGGCGCGGTGGAAGTCGGCCAGGCAGAGGCGGCGGCCCCGCTGCTGGCGGGGGAAGGTGAAGCGGGTCCGCTCGCCTCCGTCCTCGTCCAGGACGATCAGGTCGTCGCCCTTGGACACACAGGGGAACCAGCCGTGGACGACGGCCGCTTCGAGGAGGTGGTCCGTCTGGAGGCGGTCGAGCCAGGCGCGCAGCCGCGGCCGGCCCTCCGTCTCGATGGTCTCGTCGTCCTTGAGGCCCCACTGGCCCTTGAAGAGGGCGGTCTCGTCGAGCCAGGAGGCGTACTCGGCGAGCTGGACGCCCTTGACGACCTTGGTCCCGAGGAAGGGGGGCTCGGGTACCGGGTTGTCGGCGGCGACGTCGGACCGGCCGACGGGCTCGGGCTCGCGCGGCTCCGTGAGCGGGGTCGCGCGCTTGGGCACGCGACGCTGCTTGAGCGGCGGGAGCACGGCTCCGGGGACTCCGCGCTTGACGCCCATGAGGCCGTCCATCAGGCGCAGGCCCTCGAAGGCGTCGCGGGCGTAGCGGACCTCGCCCTGGTAGATCTCGTGGAGGTCCTGTTCGACGTAGGCCCTGGTGAGGGCGGCTCCGCCGAGGATCACGGGGAAGCGTTCGGCGAGACCGCGGCCGTTGAGCTCCTGGAGGTTCTCCTTCATGATCACGGTGGACTTCACGAGGAGGCCGGACATGCCGATCACGTCGGCGCGGTGTTCCTCGGCGGCCTCCAGGATCGCGGAGACGGGCTGCTTGATGCCGATGTTGACGACGTTGTAGCCGTTGTTGGAGAGGATGATGTCGACGAGGTTCTTGCCGATGTCGTGGACGTCGCCGCGGACGGTGGCGAGGACGATCGTGCCCTTGCCGTCGGCGTCCGACTTCTCCATGTGCGGTTCCAGGTGGGCCACGGCCGTCTTCATGACCTCGGCCGACTGGAGCACGAACGGCAGCTGCATCCGGCCGGAGCCGAACAGCTCGCCCACCGTCTTCATGCCGTCGAGCAGGATCTCGTTGACGATCTCCAGAGCCGGCCGGACGGTCAGCGCCTCGTCGAGGTCGGCCTCCAGGCCGTTCTTCTCGCCGTCGATGATCCGGCGCTTGAGACGCTCGTCCAGCGGCAGGGCGAGCAGTTCCTCCGCCTTGCCGTCCTTCAGGGACTTCGCGGTCGCGCCCTCGAACATCTCCAGGAACCGCTGGAGCGGGTCGTAGCCCTCCCCGCGGCGGTCGTGGATGAGGTCGAGCGCGACCTGGACCTGCTCCGGCTCCAGGCGGGCGATCGGCAGGATCTTCGAGGCGTGGACGATCGCCGAGTCGAGCCCCGCCTTCACGCACTCGTCCAGGAAGACCGAGTTCAGGACGATCCGCGCGGCCGGGTTCAGACCGAAGGAGATGTTGGAGAGGCCGAGCGTCGTCTGGACGTCCGGGTGGCGGCGCTTCAGCTCGCGGATCGCCTCGATGGTGGCGACCCCGTCCCCGCGCGACTCCTCCTGACCCGTGCAGATCGTGAACGTGAGGGTGTCGATCAGGATGTCCGACTCCCTGATGCCCCAGTTCCCCGTCAGGTCCTCGATGAGCCGCTCGGCGATCGCCACCTTGTGCCCGACCGTGCGGGCCTGGCCCTCCTCGTCGATCGTCAGCGCCATCAGCGCCGCGCCGTGCTCCTTCGCCAACGCCGTGACCTGCGCGAACCGCGACTCGGGCCCGTCACCGTCCTCGTAGTTGACCGAGTTGACCACGGCCCGGCCGCCGAGCTTCTCCAGGCCCGCCCGCAGCACCCCGATCTCCGTCGAGTCGAGGACGATCGGCAGTGTCGAGGCCGTCGCGAACCGGCCGGCCAGCTCCGCCATGTCCGCCGTGCCGTCCCGGCCCACGTAGTCCACGCACAGGTCGAGCAGGTGCGCGCCCTCGCGGATCTGGTCCCGCGCCATCTCGACGCAGTCGTCCCAGCGCCCGTCGAGCATCGCCTCGCGGAACTTCTTCGAACCGTTGGCGTTGGTGCGCTCGCCGATCGCCAGGTACGCGGTGTCCTGGCGGAACGGCACGTGGCTGTACAGGGAGGACGCGCCCGGCTCCGGCTCCGGCCGCCGGTCGGGCACGGCCGCGCCCCGCACCCGGTCCACGATCTCCCGCAGGTGCTCCGGGGTCGTACCGCAGCAGCCGCCGACCAGGGCGGGCCCGTACTCGCGGACGAACCTCTCCTGCGCGTCGGCCAGTTCGGCCGGGGAGAGGGGGTAGTGGGCGCCGTCCGAGGTGAGGACCGGCAGGCCCGCGTTCGGCATGACGGAGATCGGGATCCGGGCGTGCCGGGACAGGTGCCGCAGGTGCTCGGTCATCTCCGCCGGGCCGGTGGCGCAGTTCAGGCCGATCATGTCGATGCCCAGCGGCTCCAGGGCCGTCAGCGCCGCCCCGATCTCCGAGCCGAGCAGCATCGTGCCCGTCGTCTCCACCGTGACCTGCACGATCACCGGCAGGTCCACGCCGACCCAGTCCAGGGCACGGCGGGCGCCGACGACGGCCGCCTTCGTCTGGAGGAGGTCCTGCGAGGTCTCGACGAGCAGGGCGTCCGCGCCGCCCCGGATCAGGCCCTCCGCGTTCTGCTGGAAGGCCTCGCGCAGCGGCTCGTACGTGACGTGGCCGAGGGTCGGCAGCTTCGTACCGGGGCCCATGGAGCCGAGGACCCAGCGGGGGCGCCCGTCGACGGCCGTGTGCGCGTCCGCCGAGGCGCGGGCGATGCGGGCGCCGGCCTCGGACAGCTCGTACACCTGGTGCTCGATCCCGTACTCGGCGAGCGCGGCCAGGTTCGCCCCGAAGGTGTTCGTCTCGACGCAGTCCACGCCCACCGAGAAGTAGGCGTCGTGGACGGAGGCGACGATGTCGGGGCGCGTCAGGTTGAGGATCTCGTTGCAGCCCTCCAGGTTCCGGAAGTCGTCCATCGTCGGGTCGGCGGCCTGGAGCATCGTGCCCATCGCCCCGTCGGCCACGACGACCCGGGTCGCGAACTCCTCCCGCAGCGACCGCCGGGCGGCACTCACGTCAGCCCTCTCGTGACAGCCCTCATGACAGCCCCCTCAGATGCGTGACGAGGGTGGCCGTGCAGCTCACCCCGTACGTCGTCCTGATCCGGTCCAGGAGCGACTCCCGGTGCAGCCGGTACTCCTGCGTCCCCACGTAGTCCAGGACCGTCGCCGCGACCGCGCAGCCCAGCTGCGCCGCGCACCGCTCCGACACGCCCCACAGCCGGCCGGCGAGGAACCCGGCCCGGAAGGCGTCCCCGACCCCGGTCGGGTCGACGACCCCGGCGACCTCCACGGCCGGCACCGCCAGCGGCTCCCGGCCCTCGCCCCGGACGCGGACACCGGCCTCGCCGTGGGTGGTGACCCAGGTGCCGACGCGGCCCAGCACCTCCGCCTCCGTCCAGCCCGACTTCTCCAGGAGCAGGGCCGTCTCGTACTCGTTGGTGAAGAGGAACCGCGCCCCCTCCACCAGCTCCCGCACCTGCGCCCCGTCGAGCCGCGCCAGCTGCTGCGACGGATCGGCGGCGAAGGGGATGCCGAGGTCACGGCAGGTGCGGGTGTGCCGGAGCATGGCCTCGGGGTCGTCCGGGGAGACCAGGACAAGTTCCAGTCGGCCGGTCCGCGCGACGACCGACCTCAGGTCGATCTCGCGCGCCTCCGCCATCGCCCCCGCGTAGAAGGTGGCGATCTGGTTCTGGGCCCGGTCGGTCGTACAGACGAACCGGGCGGTGTGGAGCGACTCGCTGACGCGCACCGAGTCGGTGTCCACACCGTGGTCCTTCAGCCAGACCCGGTACGGCTCGAAGTCGGCGCCGACCGCGCCCACGAGGGCGGGACGGAGGCCGAGGACACCGAGTCCGAAGGCGATGTTCGCTGCCACTCCGCCACGCCTGACCTCCAGGTTGTCGGCGAGGAACGACAGGGAGACCCGGTCCAGGCGGTCGGCGAGGAGTTGCTCGCTGAACCAGCCGGGGAAGGTCATCAGATGGTCGGTCGCGATGGATCCCGTGACAGCGACGCGCACGGCGCTAGACCCCCGTCGCCTTCTGGAGGGCCTCGACGCGGTCGGTGCGCTCCCAGGTGAACTCGGGGAGCTCACGGCCGAAGTGGCCGTACGCCGCCGTCATGGCGTAGATCGGGCGCTTCAGGTCCAGGTCGCGGATGATCGCGGCCGGGCGCAGGTCGAAGACCTCGCCGACGGCCTCCTGGATCCTCTCGTCCGGCAGCGTGCCCGTGCCGAAGGTCTCCACGAAGAGGCCGACCGGTTCGGCCTTGCCGATCGCGTACGCCACCTGCACCTCGCAGCGGCGGGCGAGACCGGCGGCGACGACGTTCTTCGCGACCCAGCGCATGGCGTACGCCGCCGAGCGGTCCACCTTCGACGGGTCCTTGCCGGAGAAGGCGCCGCCGCCGTGCCGGGCCATCCCGCCGTACGTGTCGATGATGATCTTCCGGCCGGTGAGTCCGGCGTCGCCCATCGGACCGCCGACCTCGAACCGTCCGGTGGGGTTCACCAGGAGCCGGTAGCCGTCGGACTCCAGGCTGACGCCCTCCTCGACCAGCTCCTTGAGGACGTGCTCGACGACGTACTCCCGTACGTCCGGGGTGAGCAGGCCCTCGACGGAGATGTCGGCGGCGTGCTGCGAGGACACCACCACGGTGTCGAGACGGACCGGGCGGTCCCCGTCGTACTCGATGGTGACCTGGGTCTTCCCGTCGGGCCGCAGGTAGGGCACGGTGCCGTTCCTGCGGACCTCGGTGAGCCGGCGCGAGAGCCGGTGGGCGAGCGCGATCGGCAGCGGCATCAGCTCGGCCGTGTCGTCGCAGGCGTAGCCGAACATCAGGCCCTGGTCGCCGGCGCCCTGGGCGTCGAGCGCGTCGCCCGCGCCCTCCACCCTGGACTCGTACGCCGTGTCGACACCCTGCGCGATGTCCGGCGACTGGGCGCCGATGGAGACCGAGACGCCGCAGGAGGCGCCGTCGAATCCCTTCGCGGAGGAGTCGTAGCCGATGTCGAGGACGGCCTCGCGCACCAGCTTCGCTATCGGCGCGTACGCCGTCGTGGTGACCTCTCCGGCGATGTGCACGAGCCCCGTCGTGATCAGGGTCTCCACCGCCACCCGCGAGGACGGGTCCTCGGCGAGCAGCGCGTCCAGGATGGTGTCGCTGATCCGGTCGGCGATCTTGTCGGGGTGTCCCTCGGTCACCGACTCCGAGGTGAAGAGGCGGCGGCTCATGCCTGGACCTCCACCCGCGTGGTGAAGAAGTGCCGCCCGATGGCGCCGAGGGTGCGGATGGACTCGACCTCCAGGGTCTCCATCTGGATCGCGGTGCCGCTCTCCTGCTCCAGGAGGAAGACGAACTCGACGAAGGACAGCGAGTCGATGAGCCGGTTCTCGATCAGGTCGAGGTCGGGCGCGATGTCGTCGCGCTCGGGGTGACGCTCCAGGATCCAGTTCTTCACCGTCTGCAGGCCGTCGGCCATGGTTGCTCTCCTTTAGCTGCTACTGGATGGGTGTGGCGGGGGCGATGATCGGAGCGGCCACGGCGACGGCGTAGTCCACGTCGTGGCTGATGGACACGGTGATCTCGGTGATGCCGGACTCCGCGGCCATCTCGGCGGCGGCCCGGTGCAGCTCCACGAGCGGCCAGCCGCCCTCGGACCGCCGCACGACGATGTCCGGCCAGGGCAGGAACCTGCCCCTGACCCGCAAGGTCTTGAAGGCCGCTTCCTTGGCCGCGATCCGCCCGCAGAGGCTCAGGACGTCGAGCCCGGAGGACGTACGGCAGTCGGCGAGCTCGCCGGGGGTGAGCATCCGCTCGAAGAACCGCTCCCCGTACTGGGCGAGGAGCCTGCGGACACGGTTGACGGACACGATGTCCATGCCGAGGTTCGCCCACCCCAGGCCGCCCGCCGGCGGGGCGGCGGGACGGGCCGGCACGTCAGATCACCGGCCCGGCCGCGCCACTCGCACCGGCCCGCGGCGGGGTGACGGACCCGGCCGCGGTGCGGGCGTTCGCGTCGAGCACCGCCCGGGTGGCGGCCTCCCAGCCGCCGTGGCGCCGGGTCAGCGCGGACAGCCAGCGTTCGAGACCGAAGGCGACACAGCTGGTGAAGGCCGGTCCGCCGGTCGACTCCAGGGTGATGTCGCACCGGTCGCCGAAGAAGTTCCGGTGCGTGTTGACCGAGGCGATCGCCAGGTCCTCGTACAGGAACTCGTACTTCACGGGGGTGAGCCGCTGGAGGACCGCCTTGGAGCCTCCCTTGTCGAAGAAGGGGTCGCAGGCGGCCTCCCGGCGCAGCGGCAGGTCGAGCGCGGCGGCGAACCCCTGGACGCGGGTGGTGAAGTCGGCGAGATGCGCCTCGGCGTGCCCGGGCGCGCCGATGGCGACGATCTCCCGCATGCGGAAGCCGAGTTGGCGCCGCATGCCCTCGTAGTGGGTCTCCTTGCGGAAGCACCAGGAGCAGACCGTGACGAGGGTGTCGTCGGCGACCCTGGCCCCCCGGTGGTCGAGGTAGACGGCGTAGCAGGACGCCGAGGGCAGTCCGAGCGCGGCGGGTTCGAGCGCCTCGCTCGGGAAGCGGCCGGTGTCGGCGGAGAAGGGCGCGGTCGCCCGCCGCTCCAGGTCGAGCGGGGCGGCGACGACGGCCTGGTGCGGGAAGTTGTCGTAGTAGTCGAGCTTCGCGAGCTCGGCGGCGGGAAGGAGCGGGGGCATGGTCATCGGGCGGGCGCCCGCGGCCACTCCCCAGCTCTCGAAGGTGTCGTCGAGGAGCCGCAGCAGGCGGGTCCCCTCCGGGCCGAGCGAGGGCAGGCCCCTCGTGTCCCCGACGGTCTCGGGGGTCGTCACGGTCATGGTCGGTGCACCTCTCGGGTGAGGGCTCTCGGGTGAGGGCGTCGCTCAGACGACGGGCAGGGTGTCGTCGGAGAAGATCCCGGTCTTCAGGAAGAAGGCGAGCGGCTTGCGGATCGCCCTGCGCTCGTGGGGGCGGCGGGCCTCGTCGGCGACCAGCGCGTTGCGCAGGGCGAGCGGGTCGGGGATGCCGGCGTCGCGGTAGACGTGCGGGTTGTAGAGGGAGTTCACGCTGTAGACGACGTACCGCTTGAGGTACGCCTCCACCTCGCGGACCCGCTCGGCGGGGACCGCCTGGCACATCCGGCCGTACAGCAGGGAGACCAGCTCGCGCCCGAAGGCGATGTGGCGGGACTCGTCCTGGTGGTGGATGCGGTTGACCTCGCGGATGGTGTGGCAGAGGGAGGTGTCCTTCGCCATCCGCGCGTTGTAGTGGTCGACGAGCTCCTCGAAGAAGAGGATGCGGGTGAAGACGAGGAAGTTCTCCACCTCCGGCTCCCAGGCCGCGTCGGCGCGCATCGCGGTGGAGCCGTAGATCTTGTTGCCGTAGCGGCGGCAGAACTCGGAGAAGAACCACATGTGCTCGTTCTCCTCGCCGATGAAGTGGTGGAAGAAGTCCGAGGGCACCTCGAAGCCGGGCATGTGGATGCGGCCGACGACCTCGATGAGGAGTTCGCGTATGCCGTGCACGTTGAGGCTGTAGAAGTTGACGGACTCCCACTTCGACAGCCGCTGAAGCGTTTCCTCGCCGAGGGTGTCGTAGTGCTCGGTGCCGTGGACGGTGAGCAGCTCCGGGGTCATCCAGAAACGGTTCTCCTCCAGCGTCTCGGGCCACTGGAAGGTCTGGTACGGGTTGTAGTAGTCCTCGACCGAGCGCTCGCTGAGCCGCTCCAGGACCTCCATGAACCGGTCGGTGACGGGCAGGGGGGCGGTCACGCCCATGGTGGTTCCTCCAGGCTTCGGTGTTCAGGGCCGGACTTCGTAGACCGCGTTCACCGGGGTCTCGGCGGCGCGCCGCCAGCGGGTGAAGCCGGCCTCCTCCGCGATGGCCCGGAAGGCCTTCTCGCCGGAGTGGTTGCCGAGCGCGTGCGGGCCGCGCTGGGCGACCGCGACGGGCAGGCACATCACCGCGGACAGCGCCATGAACATGCGGGCGGCGGGCGTCTGCGCGTCGACGTCCCGCGGGGAGACGTTGGACTCGACGAGCATCCAGGTGCCGTCCGCGTCCAGGGACTTGTGGACGTGCTGCGCGGCGGCGACCGGGTCGCCCATGTCGTGCAGGGCGTTGAAGAAGCACACCAGGTCGTAGCCGGAGCCCGGGTAGTCGTCGGCGGACGCGACCTCGAAGACGACCCGCTCGGAGAGCCCCGCCTCCTCGGCGAGCCCCCGCGCGATCGAGACGGCCTCCTCGGAGTAGTCGAAGCCGTGGACGGTGGCGTTCGGGAAGGCCTTCGCGATGAGCAGCGTGGTGTGGCCGACCCCGCAGCCGACGTCGGCGACGGTGCCGCCGTCCGTCAGCCTGCCGGTGACCTCGTGCAGCGCCGGCAGCCACTCCGGGACGAGCTTGTGCTCGTACGTCGGCTGGAAGAAGGAGCCCATGCCGGTGTCGAGGGCCGCGTCGTGCTCGGCCCAGCCGACGCCGTCACCCGTGCGGTACGCCTCGACCAGCAGGTCCTCGGTGGCGTACAGCGCCTTGAGGGCGGTGAAGAACCCGGCGGCGTAGGTGACGGCCCCCGGGTCGGCGAGCACCTCGACGTGGTCCGCGGGGAGCGTGTACGTCAGGGAGCTCGGGTGCCGCTCCACGTACCCGGCGGAGAGCTGCGCGTGCAGCCACTCCTCGACGTACCGCTCGTTCGTCCCGGTCGCCTCCGCGAGCCCGCCGGCGGTGAGCGGGCCCCGCTCGGCCAGCGCCCGGTACAGGCCGAGGCGCTCGCCGAGGGCGACGGTCAGCCCGCGGACGGCCGCGCCGGCGTCGGTGATGACCCGCTGGTGGAAGTCGTGGGCGCTCATGCCGCCACCGCCTCTCCGTGGGTGGGCAGGTCGCAGGTGAACAGGAAGGACCGGGGCACGCGCGGGACGGAGCGCGGCGGCACCGGGTAGGGCCAGCGGCCGAAGTCGGCGCCCTCCTCACCGGGCTGCCGGACCTCCCGCACGGCCCAGCCGCAGTCGTGGAGCAGCGCCTCGGGCTCCTCCGTACCGAAGAGCCACGGGTTGCCGTCCTCGTCCAGGGCCTTCATGAAGCCGCGGGCGAGCGGGTTCTCCAGGGCGGCCCGGGAGATGACGTCGCCGAGCAGCACGGAGCCGGGGGCGGCGTGCGCGGAGAGCGTCGAGACGAGGGTCCGCACCGCCTGCTCCGGCAGGAAGAACAGCAGCCCCTCCACCACCCACAGGACGGGCTCCTCGCTCTTCCAGCCCGCTTCCTTGAGGGGCCCCGTCCAGTCCTGGGTCAGGTCGACCGGGACGGTGACCCGGGTCCGGCCGGCGGGCGCGGGCGCGTTCGCCAGCAGTTCCGCCTTGGCCTCCAGGAGGGCCGGCCGGTCGAGCTCGTAGACGGTGACGCCGTCGGGCCAGGGCAGCCGGAAGAAGCGGGTGTCCATGCCGGCGGCGAGGAAGACGACCTGGCGGATGCCCCGCCGCTCCACCGCCTCGACGACGGCCCGGTCGAGGTAGGTGGTGCGGATGGCGAGGAACGGCACGGTGCCGCCGCCGGCGTAGCGGTCGAGCAGCTCGAAGCCGATCCGGTCGGCGACGGTGCGCGCGTAGGGATCGGCGAAGAGCCGGTCCTCGCGCTCGGTCTCCAGGGCGCGCGCGGCGGCGGTCCACTGGGCGGTGCGGGATACGGCCTCCACAGGAGGTCTCCCTTCACTCGTGAACGGGTGGGGTGGGTGTCCGGGCGGGCGTTCCGCCCGGAGGCGCCGTCCGGGTGTGCGGACGGCCGTGTCCAGGGCCCGACGAGGAACGGTTCGTCAGGCGCTCATGACCGGGACACAGGTCTTGGCCGGTCGCGCACAGGCGACGGGGTCCTCGGCCGCGGGCATCGACGACAGATGGCCGGCCTCGGAGTCGGCGGGGCGCCGGCGGAAGATGCTGTGCAGGATCATGCTGAACACGGCCGTCCCGTCGGGGGCCACCAGGGTGCACCGCGGCTTCACGGTGCCGGTGGCGGGGTTGAACGGCGACGGGGTGGAGCCGAGGACCTCGACGCGCGCGGTGAGGACGTCGCCCGGGCGGACGGGCCGCAGGTAGCGGACCTCGTCGATGCCGGGGGAGCCCATACAGGCGCTGTAGGCGAGCAGTCCGTCGACGTAGCGGCGCATGAACATCGCCTGGGTGTGGAACCCGCTCGCGATCAGGCCGCCGAACTGCGAGCGCTCCGCGCGCGCGGGGTCCGTGTGGAAGGGCTGCGGGTCGAAGCGCCTGCCGAACTCCAGCACCTCCTCCGCCGTGACGGTGACGGTGCCCAGCTCGTGGACGTCGCCGGGCCGGAAGTCCTCGAAGTAGCGCATCGTGCGCCCCCCTTGACCTAGGAGTGGTCTTTCCCTGGCACGCCCCAATCTACGAATCAGCCATTTATTTTGTCAACCCAAAAGAAGGAATCCGACCGCCCTTACGCGCGGCCCAAGGGCCTTGTTCCGAGGGCCTGTTCGACGTCGGACCACAGGTCCTCGACGTCCTCGATGCCGACCGACATCCGCACCAGACCCGGAGCGATCCCGGCCGCCTCCAGGGCCTCCCCGTCCAGCTCCCGGTGCGAGGTCGACGCGGGGTGCGTCACGAGGGTCTCCACACCTCCGAGGGAGAGCGCGAGCCTCGCCACCCGTACGCGCTCGACGAAGGCCCTGCCCGCCTCCCGGCCCCCCGCGGGCTCGAACGAGAGCAGCCCGCCGTCACCCGAGAGCACCGTGCGGGCGACGGCGTACGAGGGATGGCCGGCGAGCCCCGGATAGTGGACGGCCGCGACGCCGGGATGGTCCTCCAGCCGTGCGGCGAGGACGGCCGCGTTGCCGCAGTGCTCGCGCATCCGCAGCGGCAGGGTGGGTATCCCGCGCAGCGTCAGCCAGGCCGCGAACGGGTCCGCGCAGGCGCCCAGCTCGACCGTCCGGGGCCACACCCGCCGGCGCAGCCCCTCGTCCGCGAACACGGCGGCGCCGCCGAGCACGTCCGAGTGCCCCGAGAGGTACTTGGTCGTCGAGTGGACGACGATGTCGGCGCCGTGCTCCAGGGGGCGGCACAGGACGGGCGAGGCGAGCGAGTTGTCGACGACGCTCGTCACCCCGAGCGCCCGCGCGGCGGCGAGCAGCCCCGGCAGGTCGGGAACCTGGCCGGTGGGGTTGGCGATCGTCTCCAGGATCAGCAGCCGGGTGGCGGGATGCGCGGCGGCGGACTCGAACTCGGCCGGATCGTCGCCCGATATCCGTACGACCTCGATCCCGTACCGCTCGGCCAGGTCGCCCAGGACGGCATGGGTCCCGCCGTACAGACAGCGCTGGGCCACCACCCGGTCGCCGGGCCGCAGCAGGGCGAGCAGCACCCCGCTGACCGCCCCCATGCCGGAGGCGAAGGCGATGGCCCCGGCGCCGCCCTCCAGTCCGGCCAGGGTCTGCTCAAGGGCCCGTACGGTCGGGTTGCCGCGGCGGCCGTACACGTACCGCCCGTCGGGTCCGGCCATGGCGTCGGCGAGCTCGGCGGCGGAGTCGAAGGCGAAGGCCGAGGACTGCACGAGAGGCACGGAGAGCGGCCAGCTCCCTTCCCCGAACGGCTCGTTGACCACATGGACGGCCCGGGTGTTCAGCTCCATGACGTGTCCTTCCCAGATACGGGGAAGGGGCCGCCCGACGTCCTGGAGACGGACGTCGGGCGGCCCCTTCGGGGCGGTTCAGGCGGAGACCTTCTCGCCCTCGGGGGCGGGGGCGGCGGCTTCGGCGACGGCCTTGTCGCCCTTCATCACGAGGAGGGTGACGACACCGCCGACGGCGGCGACGACCGCGGCGCCGACGAAGGCGGCCGAGAACCCGTCGGTGAGGGCGGGCAGGTCGCCGAGCCGGTCGGCGCCCTGGGACATCGCGACGGCGGTCAGCGCGGCCAGACCCAGCGCGGAACCCACGTTGTAGGTGGTGTTGACGATGCCGGAGGCGAGACCGGCCTGCTCCTGCGGGGCGCCGGACATGGCGGCGATCATCGCCGGGATGTAGGCGAGGGACATGCCGAGCGCGGCGACGAGCGAGGCCGGCAGGACGTCGACGAGGAAGGTGCCGGTGGGCGGGACGGCGGCGAGCCAGACCAGACCGGCCGCCAGGACCAGCAGACCACCGGCGATGAGCGGCTTGGCCCCGAACCTGCCCATGAGCCGGGCGGTGATGGCCGTCATGAAGATCATGAGGAGCACGGTCATCGGGAGCAGCGCCGCACCGGACTCGAAGGCGCCGTAGCCGAGGACCTGCTGGAGGTAGAGGTTGAGGAAGTACCACATCGGGATCCACGCGGCGCCGAGCAGCGTCATGGCCAGGTTGGCCGAGCCGAGGCGCGGGACGCGCCAGACGCTGAGCGGCATGAGCGGCTCGCGGACGCTCTTCTGGATCACGAAGAAGACGACGAGGAGGGCGGCGGCACCGATCAGCTGGAGGATCGTGCCGGTGGAGCCCCAGCCGACCTCGGGGGCGCGGACCACGGCGAAGACGGCGAGCGCGAGACCGGCGGTGACGGCGGCGGCGCCGAGGACGTCGACGGAGCCGCGGCGGGACTCGACGTTCGGGAGCAGCCTGGTGGCGGCGAGGGTGGCGAGGCCGATCGGGATGTAGATGATGAAGACCCACTGCCAGCTCATCCACTCGGTGAAGACACCGCCGAGGAAGACGCCCGCGGTGCCGCCGGCGGGGGCGGCGGCGCCGTAGAGCGCCATCGCCTTGCCGAGCTCCTTCGGGTCGTGCATGAAGAGCATCATGAGCAGGGTCATGGCGGAGGGTGCGATGAGCGCACCGCCGACGCCCTGGACGGCGCGGCCGACGATCTCGACCCAGGCGGTCTGCGCGGCGGCGGCCACGACGGAGCCGGCGATCATGACCGCCCAGCCGGAGACGAAGATCCTGCGGGCCCCGACGAGGTCGGAGAGGCGTCCGCCGAGGAGCAGCAGGCCGCCGAAGACGATCACGTAGGCGTTGAAGATCCACTGGAGCTCGCTCTGCGAGAAGCCCAGGTCCTTCTGCATCTCGGGGAGCGCGACCCCGATGATCGACGTGTCCATGATGACCATGAACTGGGCGGCGGCGAGCACGACAAGTGCCCACCAGCGCCGGGGATTGACGGTTGACATTGCCCTGACCCTTCGCTCGCGTCGGACCCCGAGCGGGCTCGGGGCATACCCCTAGGGGGTACCTTCGCGGAGCACCGTAGCATACCCATGGGGGGTATGTAAGGGTGAGATGAGGGCCCCGGCGGCACTGAGTGGGAAGCACCCGTTCCGCCCTTGCCGCCGGGCAGAATGCCCCCATGACCGCAGACCAGGACCCCGCGACCCAGGACGCCACGGACCGAACGGACGCCACGGATGTCACGGACGCCACGGACCGGGACACCGCGCACCGGAGCCACGCGAGCCAGGACCCCGCGCTCCTCCGCCGCTGGAACGCCACCCTGCTCGCCGCCCGCTCCGGCCGCGGGGGCCCGGACCCCACCCCGTACGGCCGGAACCTGCTGACCCGCTGGGCAGAACCCCAGCGCCGCTACCACACGGTCGACCACCTCCGCGCGGTGCTCGACCGCGTCGACGAACTCACCGACCAGGGCGGCGAGGGCGGGGAGTTGGAGCTCGTCCGGCTCGCCGCCTGGTTCCACGACGCGGTCTACCGGCCCGAGCGGTCCGAGAACGAGGAACGCTCGGCCCTCCTCGCCGAGAAGGCCCTCACCGAGGCCGGCCTCACCCCGCACGAGGTGACGGAGGTGGCCCGCCTGGTCCGCCTGACGATCACGCACGACCCGGCCGACGGCGACCTCAACGGCGAGACCCTCTGCGACGCCGACCTCGCGATCCTGGCCACCGACCCCGACACGTACCGGGGATACGCGGCAGCGGTCCGCGAGGAGTACGGATTCGTCCCCGACCCGACCTTCCGCGAAGGCCGCGCGGCGATCCTCCGACAACTCCTCGACCTCCCCCGGCTTTTCCACACCCCTTACGGGGCGGCGGTCTGGGAGTGGCGGGCCAGGGAGAACCTGGAACGCGAACTCGCCGAATTGACGGACATGTCGGGAACGGGGCGAGGCGAGGCCAAACCGTGACGCGGAATCCCTCCCGCCACCCGTAAGATCATTTCGTTTTGATCTTGCATGTGGAACAGGCGCCAGGAAAGAAAAGACCATGAAGCTGCGCAGGGCCCTCCCTATTCTCGCCGTACTGCCGTCCCTGCTCGCGGCGACCGCGTGCAGTGGTGACTCCACGGAATCCCCCGCCGCAAAGCCGAAGGCGAGCGCGAAGCAGAGCGCGGACGAAAAGGAAGCCGCCGAGGCGAAGCGCCTCGGGGCATTCGACGGGAAGACCCTCGAAAAGATCGCGATCACCGGAAAGACCGCCGGATTCGACGCCGAGAAGATAGCCAAGACGGAGGTCGAGGCCGGCCGCGGCATGCAGGCCGACCGGAAGGCCTGCCAGCCCCTCGCCAGCCTCGTCGGCGGCTTCACGCACCTCCCCGCGGTGAGCACGGTCCACCGCTCCCTCCAGCCCGGCGAGGCGACCGACGCGACCGTCGGCTCGATGTGGCTCGCCTCGCACGGGACGTCCGACGCCACCCGGGTGATGAGGGAACTCCGCACGGCCGTCACGGAATGCCCCAAGGGCTTCAAGACCCTGGGCCTCACCTACGGCAAGGTCGAGACCCTCACCGCACCGAAACTCGGCGACGAGGCGGTCGGCTACCGGATCACCGGCGACATCGGCAAGCAGAAGGTGCCGATGACGTACACGGTGGTCCGCAGCGGGGGCGTGATCGCGGCGTTCTACGGCGTGAACATGCTGGACCAGAAGCAGGCCGCGATCCCGGAGCCGGTGATCACGGCCCAGCTGGAGCGGATCGCGGGCGCGAAGGGCTGACACCACCGCTGCGAAAACGGAGAGGGGCCGTTCCTAGTGCATCCGCACTAGGAACGGCCCTCTTCTTCTTGACGGTCAGAAGACGTTCCCCGATTCCGCCGGGAAGTCCGGTGGCCAGGGCCCTTCGTACAACGACTCCCGCTCGCCCATCAGGGCGTACTCCGCCTCCCGCCAGTTCGGATGGGAGCTGACGACAAAGCTTTCGCCGTCCGGATCCAGCATCCAGGTGTATTCGGCGCTCTCCGCCGGAATGCCGTGCCGTTCACCGAGCACGGCGAACTCGGCCACGGTCGCCCGCCGAATGTGGAGACCGTTCCGGTAGATGGGCTTGAGGAACATCAGTTCCACATGCCCGAAGTAGACCTCGACCCGCGTCGTGGTCCGGTCCACGAGAGTGGCCTCGCTGGCCAGCAGGAGCTGCCGGTGCGAGGGAAGAAAGCCGGTGACTCTGAAGAGCCGGCCCTCCCGGACGAAATCCGTCATGCCTGCCCTCTCGTCATCAGTCGGCGACCGGCTGCCCGTTGGCGTACTTCCACCGCTCCGGATAGACCTGTACGACCTTGCCCTCCTTGTTGGTCATCCACCAGTCGATGGACTTCCAGCCGCGGTCGTCCACCCGCACGGACGACTTGAGCTTGGTCATCTCCCATGCCGTTCCGTTGCCCTTCTGCCGGACGGCTTCCCAGTCTCCGCGCTTGAGCCCCTCCCCTCTCTGGAGGAGCAGATTCAGCGCCTCGTCCGCGTTCGTGGCCCCCGGGACACCGTCCAGGGACACCGAGATCCGCACATTGCGGTTGGACACCGCGTACTCCACTCCCACCGTCCAGATCGGGCGTACCCCCATCCCCATGTCCCCCGGCAGAAGGATGCCGAATTCCTGGTTGTTGAAGTTGCGCCCCCCGACGACTCTTATCAGATCATCCGAGTGGGGGTGAATGCCGAGGATGATGTGATCGCCGTCCTTGACGATGTCCTTCAGGATCCGCCGGCACTTCTCGATCAGCTCGTCGTTGCCCGACGAGGCCGAGAAGGAGGCTGCCTTGAAGCTCGCGGCCTTGGGAGTCGCGGCGCCCGCCACCTTGCACGCCTCACCGGCGTTCCGGAAGACGCGGCTCAGGATGCCCTGGATGGCGACCTCGGTCAGACCGATGGTGCGGAGCGCCCGGTAGGCGTCCATGAACCCGACGCCCATCCTGAGGGAGGCGTCCAGCGCGGCCACCGCTGCCTTGGCCGAGCGGAAGATCGGGCCCGCGACGAACCAGCTGGCCGCCCAGGCGCAGTCACCCCAGCTGCCGCCGGAGAGACCCGGCGTGATCAGCTTCGCGCAGCCGATGAAGTCCCCGAGGAGGACGTCGATCGGGTCGATGCCCGAGTTGAACTCCAGCATCGTCAGCGTGTAGCTGAGCCGTCTGGTCTCGGGCTCCGACACGTCGGTCTTGAGGAAGACCGTGTCCTTCTCCGGGCAACTGCCCGTGGTGGTCGCGTAGGACTCCCACGGCGCCGCGCACATGTAGACGTCCGCGTACGACCTGTACGTGACGTCCGCCGTGACCGTGCAGTTGCCGACATGGATGATCGGGTTGCAGTTGTCCTTCTTGACGTTCTTCGGCTCGCCGATGTACTCGATGTGGTCGAGAACGGCCCACACATCGCCGATCCCGGTGGTGACACCCTGCGAGATCTGCTCGCTGTTGCCACTCTTCTCCGTGCGGTCCGCAGCCTCCTGGGCCTCGGTCGCCGCGTCCCGCGCGCCCTCCGCGGCCGTCTCCGCCGCCGTCGCGTCGGTCTCCGCCCTGGTGGCGGTGGCGCGGGCGCTCGCCGCGTCCTCCTCCGCCTTGGCGGCCGCGGCGCGGGCTGAGGCGGCGTCCTTCTCCGCCTCGGTCGCCGCCGCGTCCGCCGCACCGGCGTCGGCCGCCGCGTCCATCGCCGCCGACGACGCCTTCAGGGCGTCCTCGCCGGCCGACTTGGCGTAGCCGTCGGCACGGCCCGCCGCCGCCTGGGCCTCCTGAGCCTCCTTCGCGGCCCGGGCGGCCGATTCCTGGGCGCGCTGGTAGGCCTTGGCCGCGCGGGACGCGTCGGTCGCCGCCGCCGCAGAGGCCTGCGCGGCGAGCTTCATGTCCCCGGCGGCCTGTTCGGCCAGGGCCTTCGCCTCGGCGGCGAACCCTTCGGCCTGACGGGCGTTGGCCGCGGCCGCCGCCGACTGCTGCTGAGCGGTCGTCAGCGACTGCTGGCCGGTCAGTACCGCGAACGCCGCGGAGCTGTCGGTCTCCTGGAACGGACCGCCGAGCGAGATCGCCTCGTTCGCCGGCTTGAGCACCGCGGCCGCGGAGTCGCGGGCCGCGAGGGAAGCCTGCACGGCCGCGAGGGCCTTGCCGGCGGTGGTCGCCCCCCAGGCCGCGGTCTGCGCCGCCTCGGAACGGGCGCCCGCCGCCTCCGTCTTGGCGGTCCTGGCCGCCGCGGAGGCCTTCTCGGACTGCTCCTTGGCGCCCTTGGCGTCGGCCGCCGCCGCCTGCGAGGCGTCGATGGCCTCGGCCGCGGCGGCGTGGGCCGCCGCGGCGGAAGCGGCCGCGACCCAGTAGGCCGCCATGGCGCTGTCGGCCGCCGCCTTGGCACGGGACGCGGCGCCCTGCGCCTTGGTGGCCGCCTCACGGGCGTTGACGGCCGCGGCCGTGGCCGCGTTCGCCGCCGCGCGGGCGTCGGTGGCCGCCGTGGTCGCCGTGTTCGCGGCGGAACGGGCGTCGGTCGCGGCGGCACGGGACGCCGTGGCCGCGTCGGTGCCCTCGTCGGCGGCGGCCTGGGCCTCGTACGCCGACGCCTTCGCCTTCAGCGAGTCCCGCCGCTGCTCGGCCTCGAGGGCCTTGTCGCGGGCCGCGACCGCGTCGCGCTCCGACTGCTCGGCGACGCCTCGCTTGGACGAGGCCGTGGTGCCGGCCGCCTCGGCGGAGGTGCGGGCCTGGCTCGCGATCCGGCCGTGGGCGAGGGCGTCGGCCTCGTGGCCCGCCGCCCTGTCCCGCTCGCGCTCGGCGGTGGCCCGGTAGGCCGCCGCGTTGGCGCGCTCCAGCTCGGCGACGGCGCGCTGCTGCTGCGCGGTCGCCGCGGCCTTCCGTGCGTCCTCCTCCTCCGCCAGGGCGGATTCCTTGGCCTTCTTGGCCTTCTCGGCGTTCGCCGCGGCCGAGGCCGCGTAGGCGTCCGCGCTGTCCGCCGCCGCCTTCGCCTGGGCGGCGGCCTCCTGGGCGGCGATGCGGCGGAACTCGGTGTTCACCGCGTGCGTCTGGGTCTGCGCCAGGGCCAGCAGCGAGTGGGACGTCGAGACCGTGGCGTTCGCCGCGTTCAGCGCCGTCTCCGTCGCCTTCGCGGCGGCCGTGGCCGCGGCGCCGGAGGCGCGGGCGACCTGGACCGACTGCTGGGCGTACATCAGGCCCCGGCCGCGCGGCACCTCTGCGGCGTCCGCGATCGTCCAGGCCTGCTGCTGGGCGGTCACCGCGCGCTGGGCGGCGGCGGTGGCCAGTCCGGCCTGCTCCTGGGCCGTGGTGAGAAGCGTCCGGACCTTGCCGCGGGCCTTCTCCAGGTCGGACTTCGCCTGGTCGAACAGGGCCTGCTTGGGCTTGAGGAGGTGGTCCGGGTCGGCCGCGAGCCTGTCGTGCCAGTACTTCTGCCAGCGCAGGATCTGGTCGGCGAGCCACGCCTGGCCGATGGCCTCGATCATGGTGTCGGTGGCGGCCTTCGTCGCCGCGGCGGCGTCGGCCTCCGCCCGCATGACGAGCGTGCGCTGCGTGTTCTGGCCGGCGTACTCCGTCTCCCACTCGGCCGAGGCCTGGGAGACGACCTCGCTGAGGGCGTTGCGGGGGTCGACCGGGTCACCGTGGTTGCACGTGGCCCAGGCCTGCTTGAGGTTCTCCACCTCGACGCGGAAACCGTCGGTGCCGTCGGTGACCTTCGTGGCGGGGAATCCGCCGTGCCGCAGATAGGTGGCGATGTCAGCGGAGGTCGTACCGCCGAAGAACTGGTGGTCGGTCGTACGGGCCGACCGCAGCATGGAGTCCGCCGCGAGGTCGTGCCAGTCGTCCTTGCCCCGGTTCTGCTCGGTGATCTCCCGGGCCTTCGCCAGCGACTCGGCGCTCGGGTTGGTGTGCCCGTCCCAGCCGAGACGCGTCGACAGCTTCGGCTGCGAGGCGTGGGTGAACGCCATGACCCCCGCGCCGAACTGCGGCGCGTGCAGCGTGATCCCGTCGTCGAACGAGCTCATCGCGTACGGCCGGTTGGCGTCCTCCAAGAGCGACGTGCGGGCCGCGATGGCGTTGGCGTACTCGTACGCGGCCGCCTTGTCCTGGCTGGTCGCCTGGCCCAGGGGCATGAGCTGGAGCCAGCTGACGTCACCGATGACGTCGTGCAGCTGGGCGTTGGTGCCGGACAGGCCCTGGATGGCCACGGCCTTCGTCTTCGCGCCGCCCGCGTGCAGGGCGACTCCGGCGAGGCAGCGCTCCAGGCGCGGGGTGCCGCGGACGCTCTTGAGGACGGCCGTCAGCTCGTTGAGGCGGCGCAGTGCGTCGTCCGCCTCGCGGAAGATCGTCCGCATGCCGTCGGAGACCTTCTCGATCGCCACGGCGAGCGCGGGCACACGGCCCACGATCACCGACGACGAGGGGATGTCGACCAGGGCCCACAGGCAGTCGTCCACGTCGGACGAGGCCAGGCACCCCTTGACCTCGGCGGCGTCGAGCTGTTCGAAGAGGATCTGGCCGCCGTGGGCGGCGGCCCACTCGACGACGTTCACGGAGACGGCCGCGAGGCCCTTCCGGTAGTCGTCGACACAGGTCTGACCACAGGCGCCGAGCAGGATCTGCTCCTCGCGCTGACCGAGCGCCGGCCAGTTGGAGGCACCGCCCTTGACGGGCGTGACGCCCTCGGCGAGGGCCGCCTCGTGCGCGGCCTCGTTCTTCTCTCGCTGCTCCCGCTCGGCCTTCTTCGCGGCCTCCTCGGCTGCGGCGCTGTCGCCCGCCGCGTCGGACGCCCTGTCCTCGGCGTCCTTGGCGTCCTTCTCCGCGTCGGCCGCCTTCCGCGCGGCCTCCAGGGCCGCCTCGGAGGACCGGCCGGCCTTCTCGTTCGCCTCCGCGGCGTGCTTCTCGGCGTCGGTCGCCTCGCGGGCGGCCTCGGCGGCGATGCCGCTCACCGCACCGGCGGCGGTACGGGCGCCGAGGGCGTCCTTCCCGGACTGCTCGGCGTGGCCGGCGGCGGCGTCGGAGGCGGCCTTCGCGCCCTTCTGGGCGTCGGAGGCCTGGGCGGCGGTCGCCTGGGCCCGGGTCGTGGCCTCGACGGCACGCACCGAATCGCTCGCGGCGCGGGCGGCGGCCTCGGCGGCGAGCTTCGCGTCACCGGTGGCCTGCGCGGCGGTCTGCTGCGCGGACTCCGCGGCGGCGGCCGCTGCGGTGGCCTTGGCGGCGGCCGCGGCGGCCTGCTGCTCGGCGGCCGTCTTCGACGACTGACCGACCAGTACGGCGAACGCGGCCGCGCTGTCCTTCTCCTGGTACGGGCTGCCGAGGGCGACGGCCTCGGCGGCGGAGGTGATCGCGGCCCGGGACGCGTCCCGGGCGGCGAGCGCGGCCTGGGCGGCGGCGTGGGCGCGGCCGACGACGGTCGCGGCCGACTTCACGGCCTCGGCGGCACTCGTCCCGGCCGCCTCGGACTCCCGCTGGGCCTTCCTGGCCAGCTCGGTCGCGTTCTCGGAGGCCGTCGCCGCGTGGTCGGCGCGGATCGCGGCGTCCTGCGACGCGTCGAGTGCGGTGGCCGCGGCGGCGTGCGCCGAAGAGGCCTCGCCCAGTGAGGTGTAGTAGGCGGACCAGGCCGTGGCGGCACTGGTCCTGGCCCGCTCGGCGGCGCCCTCCGCCGTGGTGGCGGCGGTGCGGGCGCCGACCGCGGCGGCGGTCGCCTGGTCGGCGGCGGTCTGCGCGGCGGTCGCGGCCTGGACGGCCTCGTTCGCGGCCGTACGGGCGGTGGTGGCCGCCGCCCGCGTCTCGGCGGCGGCGGCGCTGCCCGCGGCGGCGGTCGCGGCGGCTTCGAGCGCGGCGGCGCGGGCCGCGGTGGCCTGCCTCACCCGGAGTGCGGCGGTCGCCTTCTCGCGCGCGGTCTGCGCGGCCTTCGCCTTCTCGTCGGCGAGCTTCCGCTTCGCCGTGGCGTCGGCGTTCGCCGTGCCGGCGGCCGTGCCCGCGCTCGTGGCGGTGGTCTGCTGCGTGGCGGCCTTCTCCTCGGCCGCCTTGGCCTTGGCCCGCTCGGTGGCGGCCTTGGTGCGGGAGGCGACGGCGGTGGCCTGCTCCGCCTCCGCCTTGGCCCGCTCGGTGGCGGCCGTGGCCGCGGCGGCCTTGGCCTTGTCGCGCTTCTCCTCGGCCGTCGTACGGGCGGCCTTGGCGGTGGCGGCGCTCTCCGTGGCGGCCGTGGCGTTGGCCACGGCGCTGTCGGCGGCGGCCTTCGCCTGGGCGGCGGCCTCCTCGGCGGCGACCCGGCGGAACTCCGTGGTGAGCGCCGCCGACTCGGTCTTCGCCTTGGCGAGGAGCGCGTCGCTGGTGGAGACGGTGGCGTTGGCCGCGGCGAGCGCGGTCTCCGTCGCCTTGGCGGCGGCCGTGGCGGCGGCGGCGGAGGCGCGGGCGACCTGCACCGACTGCTGGGCGTACATCAGACCCCGGCCGCGCGGCACATGGATCGTGTCGGCGGCGGCCCACGCCTGCTGCTGCGCCGTCGTCGCCTTCTGGGCGGCGGCGGTGGCCTTGGTGGCCTGGGCCTTCGCCGAGGTGACGAGGGCGGCGACGTCGGCGCGGTACCGGGCGAGGTCCGTCGTGGCCCGGTCGTAGTCGGCCTGGGTGGGCCGGCCGAGGTAGTCGGGCGTCCTGGCCAGCGTGTCCTGCCAGTTCTTGCGCCAGCGCAGGAGCTGCTCGGCGAGCCAGGCCCGCCCCAGGGCCTCGACGAGGTCGTCGGTGGCCTCGCGGGTGGCGGCGGAAGCCTCTGCCTCAGCCCGCATAATCGCGGCGCGCTGGTCCGCCTGACCGGCGTACTCCAGCTCCCACTCGACCATGGCGGCCATGACGAGTTCGTTGTGCTTGCGGGAGGGGTCGTACGGGTTGGCGTAGTCGCAGGCGGCCCAGGCCTGCTTGAGGTCCTCGACCTCGACGCGGTACTCGGGCGAGTCCTTGACGGGCGACACGGTCGGGAAGCCGCCGCGCTTCAGGTAGGCCGCGATGTCCGTGGAGGTCCTGGAGCTCCAGCTGACCTGGCTGTCGCTGAGCATGCTCCTGGACGCCCAGTCGTGCCATTCGTCCTTGCCGCGGTTCTCCTCGGCGATGACCTTGGCGCGGGCGAGGGCCTCGGGGCTGGCCTTGCTGAGGGTGTCGTCGTCGAGGTGCTTGGCGAGTTCCCGCTGGGTGCCGATGGTGAAGTTCCAGACGGCGTCGCCGAACCTCGGCGCCAACCAGTCCAGCCGGTGGTCGCCGGGGTCGTTCTTGGCGTAGACCTGATTGGCGAGGGACAGCGCCTCGTCGCGGTCCCGGACGGCGTTGGCGTAGACGCCGCCGGCGTCCTCGTCGGCGTCGGCGGCGACGTCCAGGGGGCTGTCGAGCCACCAGTCGAGGTCGTCGCCGAGGACCGTGCCGAGTTCGGCCTCGGTGCCGGCCAGACCCTCGATGGCCTTGGCCTTCAGCAGGGGGCCGCCGATGCGCAGCGCCTGCGCGCCCTTGCAGCGGTCGAGGCGCCGGTCGGCGCCGATGCTGTTGCGGTACTGGGAGAGGTCGTCCTGTTCGGGCTCGGTCGCGGCGGCGACGGGCGAGCTGTGGATCATGCCGACCAGGACGGCGGAGGCCGTCATGAAGGCGGTGGTCGCGGTCGCCCTGTTCAGGGCGGACCGGAGGCGACGTCGGCGTCTGCCGACGTCTCTGGACAATGACATGTTCTGCCTTGCAATCTCGCGATCGTCCGGCAGCACAGATAAACATGGGCATGACAGATAGCGGCTCGTCGACCAGCCGGGTTCCCCCGGGTACGACGAAGGCCGGCACGCTCGCCCCCCACGAACCGGCGCTGCCGCTTACGTCGTGACGATGTCACGTACGAACCCACAAATGAAGATCAAATAAAGCTCACCAAAGGGCACAGGGCACACCAGCGGGGGGCAAAGCGGCCACTGCTTGATCATCTTGTTACCGGGCGTAAACAAGAGCCGCCGACTCCGCCCACGTCTCGCATCGCGAGAAAAACCGGACCCCCGGAATGACAGCAACAAATCAACGGTTGACCCATGTCATGCCGTCTTCCTCCGCCGAGCCCGCCGAGCCCGCCGAGCCCCCGCAGCCGCCCCACTCGCACCCGACACCCGAGTCGCCCGGGTCCCCCGCCCCCGGTACGCGCATGCCGCTGGCCGTCTACATCCTCGGCCTCTCCGTCTTCGCGCTCGGCACGAGCGAGTTCATGCTCTCCGGACTCCTGCCGCCCATCGCGGAGGACATGAACGTCTCCATCCCCCGCGCGGGCCTGCTCATCTCGGCCTTCGCGATCGGCATGGTCGTCGGCGCCCCCCTGCTCGCCGTCGCCACCCTCCGGCTCCCCCGCAAGACCACCCTGATCGCGCTGATCACCGTCTTCGGCCTCGGCCAGATAGCCGGCGCCCTGGCGCCGAACTACGCCGTCCTCTTCGCCTCCCGCGTCATCAGCGCCCTCGCCTGCGCGGGCTTCTGGGCGGTCGGCGCGGCGGTCGCCATCGCGATGGTCCCGGTGAACTCGCGCGCCCGCGCCATGGCGGTCATGATCGGCGGCCTCTCCATCGCCAACGTCCTCGGCGTCCCCGCCGGCGCCTTCCTCGGCGAGCACCTCGGCTGGCGCTCCGCGTTCTGGGCGGTCGCCGCCGCCTCCGCCATCGCGCTCGTCGGCGTCGCGACCCGCATCCCGCGCATCCCGCTCCCCGAGACGAAGCCCCGCCTCAAGCGGGAGCTCGCCATCTACCGCGACCGCCAGGTCCTGCTCTCGGTCGCCGTCACCGCCCTCGCGGCGGGCGGCGTCTTCTGCGCCTTCTCCTACCTCGCCCCGCTGCTCACCGACGTCTCCGGCCTCGACAAGGGCTGGGTCTCGGGCGTCCTCGGGCTCTTCGGCATCGGCGCCGTCATCGGTACGACGATCGGCGGCCGGGTCGCCGACGCCCACCTCTTCGGCGTGCTGCTCACCGGCATCACCGCCTCCACCGTCTTCCTGGTCGCCCTGGCCCTCCTCGCGTCCAGCCCGGTCGCCACGATCGTGCTGACCTTCCTCATCGGCGTCTCCGCCTTCTACACCGCCCCCGCCCTCAACGCCCGCATGTTCAACGTCGCGGGCGCCGCCCCCACCCTCGCGGGCGCCACCACCACCGCCGCCTTCAACCTCGGCAACACCGGCGGCCCCTGGCTCGGCGGCACGGTCATCGACGCCGGCCTCGGCTTCGCCTCCACCGCCTGGGCGGGCGCGGCGATGACGGCGGTCGGTCTCGGCACGGCGGCGGTGGCCCTGAAGCTCCACCGGTCCCCGTCGCGAGTGGTGACCTCAGGCACCCCCCTGCCGGCGGAGGAGACGGTCCCGGCCCGCTGACACCCCGCCCCCGCGCGGGCGAAAACCGTTGTCGGGCCGCGCCGCCACCGCCGTACCGTGGCACGGTGACAACACAGATGATCATCCTCAACGGCGGCTCAAGCGCCGGGAAGTCCGGGATCGTACGGTGCCTCCAGGCCGTCCTGCCCGACCCGTGGCTGTCGTTCGGCGTCGACTCGCTCATCGACGCCATGCCCCTGAGGATGCAGAGCGCCGAGGACGGCATCGGGTTCGACGCGGACGGCGGGGTGACCATCGGGGCGGAGTTCCGCGCCCTGGAGGGAGCCTGGGCCGAAGGGGTCGTCGCGATGGCCCGCGCGGGAGCCCGGATCATCGTCGACGACGTCTTCCTGGGCGGAGCCGCCGCCCAGGACCGCTGGCGCGGCTTCGTCGGCGACCTCGACGTGCTCTGGGTCGGCGTCCGCTGCGACAGCGCCGTCGCCGAGGGCCGGGAGACCGCCCGGGGCGACCGGGTCACGGGAATGGCCGCGAAGCAGGCGCACGTCGTGCACGAGGGCGTGCTCTACGACGTGGAGGTCGACACCACCCACACCGAGTCCCTCGACTGCGCCCGGACCATCGCCGCACGGGTCGGGTAGAAACGGCCTCGGGCCGTCGGGCGACCCTTCCCTCAGGCCGTCGGGGCGCCCTTGCTCGGGCCGTCGGGGCGAGCCTCAGGCCGTCGGGGCGAGCCCCAGGCCGTCGGGGCGAGCCCCAGGCCGTCGGGGCGAGCCCCAGGCCGTCGGGGTGCCTCAGGCCGTCGGGCGGCCCTTCGGGCGTCTGAGTCCCGCCTCCGTGAGGCGCCGCAGCAGCTCCTTGGAGCCGACCTCCACCGCGCCGCCCACCACCGCGTCCGCGTACCGCTCCTGCGGGATGTCGTAGTGGTCGCGCTCGAAGGCGCGCGGCGGGGCGCCGATCGAGGCGGCGAAGGCGTGCAGCTCCTCGAAGGAGACGTCGCTGACCAGGTGCGACCACATGCGGCCGTGCCCGGGCCAGGTGGGCGGGTCGATGTAGAGCGTCACCGCCGGACCGCCTTCGCCTCGCGCCGCCGCCCGCTCACCACGGCCCGCCCCCCGCTCGCATCGGTCCGCCCGGTCACGTCAGCCCGCCCACCGGCGCGACCACCACTCCCTGCTTGCCGCAGACCCAGTGCGGGTCGGGGCCCAGCTCGGGTTCGACGTCGAGGGCGTGCGGGTCGCCCGAGGAGCAGACCGGGCAGATCGGCCAGCGGCCGTACCGTTCGAGCAGGGCGTCCTGGACGTCCTGGGCGACGAGACCGGCGACGTACTCCCGGCCCTCGGGCCACTGCTCGACCCACCAGCGCCGGTGGGTCACCGCGTCCTCCACCATCGACACGACCTCGGCGGCCGCGACCCGCCGGGCCGCGAGGTCGGCCAGCACCAGTGCGCGAGCGGCGTGCAGCGCCTGCTCCACGGGGTCTATGTCGTCCATGGACTCATTGTCACCCGTCACACCTCGACCGTACGAGAAAGGTCGAAGGTCCCCTCCGGATCCGGGACCGATGGGGGCTTGTCGCACCACCCGGCCGAAAGTATCTTTCAGGTGTGACCAATGACGTGAAGGAAAGTTTCACCAGCGACGCGCCGCCCGCGCCCCCCGCCCCCGCCGCCCTGGCGGCCAAGGTGCGGACCCTCGCGCCGTCCATGACCCGCTCCATGCAGCGGGTCGCCGAGGCCGTCGCCGGGGACCCGGCCGGCTGCGCCGCGCTCACGGTCACCGGCCTGGCCGAACTCACCGGCACTAGTGAGGCGACCGTCGTCCGGACCGCCCGCCTCCTCGGCTACCCCGGCTACCGCGACCTGCGCCTCGCCCTCGCCGGACTCGCCGCCCAGCAGCAGTCCGGCCGCGCGCCCGCCGTCACCGCCGACATCGCCGTCGACGACCCGATCGCCGACGTCGTCGCCAAGCTGGCCTACGACGAGCAGCAGACCCTCGCCGACACCGCCGCCGGACTCGACACCGTCCAGCTCGGCGCCGCCGTCGCTGCCCTCGCCACCGCCCGCCGCGTCGACATCTACGGCGTCGGCGCCTCCGGCCTCGTCGCCCAGGACCTCGGCCAGAAGCTCCTCCGCATCGGCCTGATCGCGCACGCCCACAGCGACCCGCACCTCGCCGTCACCAACGCCGTGCAGCTCCGCTCCGGCGACGTCGCCATCGCCATCACCCACTCCGGCTCGACCGGCGACGTCATAGAACCGCTCCGGGTCGCCTTCGACCACGGCGCGACGACGGTCGCGATCACCGGCCGCCCGGACGGGCCCGTCACGCAGTACGCGGACCACATCCTCACCACCTCCACCGCCCGCGAGAGCGAACTGCGCCCCGCGGCCATGTCGTCCCGGACCAGTCAACTCCTGGTGGTGGACTGCCTGTTCACCTGCGTCACGCAGCGTACGTACGACACGGCGGCCCCTGCCCTCGCCGCCTCGTACGAGGCCCTCGCCCACCGCCACTCACCCCGCACCCGCTGAAGACCCCAGCGGCACCCGCGGACCCTCCGCACCACCCGCACCACCCGCACCACCCGCACCCGCTGAAGACCACAGCACCGAAAGAGCCGCACGTGTCTGCTACGTACTCCGAACTCCGCGCCCAGCTGGCCACCCTCACCACCGAGGCGTTCCGTCCGGAACTGGCCGAGATCGACCAGCTCCCCACCGCCGAGATCGCCGCGCTCATGAACGGCGAGGACGCCACCGTCCCCGCCGCCGTCGCCCGGCAGCTCCCCGCCATCGCCGCCGCGATCGACGCGACGGCCGCGCGGATGGCCCGCGGCGGCCGCCTCGTCTACATGGGCGCCGGCACCGCCGGCCGCCTCGGCGTCCTCGACGCTAGCGAGTGCCCGCCCACCTTCAACACCGACCCGAGCCAGGTCGTCGGCCTCATCGCGGGCGGCCCGTCCGCCATGGTCAAGGCCGTCGAAGGCGCCGAGGACTCCAAGGAGCTCGCGGCCGAGGACCTCACCGCGCTCGGCCTCACCGCGGACGACACCGTCGTCGGCATCTCCGCCTCCGGCCGCACCCCGTACGCCATCGGCGCCGTCGAGCACGCCCGTACCGTCGGCGCGCTCACCATCGGACTGTCCTGCAACGAGGACAGCGCGCTCGCCGCCGCCGCCGACCACGGCATCGAGGTCGTCCCCGGCCCGGAGCTGCTCACCGGCTCGACCCGGCTCAAGGCGGGCACCGCGCAGAAGCTCGTCCTCAACATGATCTCGACGATCACCATGATCCGGCTGGGCAAGACCTACGGAAACCTGATGGTCGACGTCCGCGCCTCCAACGAGAAGCTCCAGGCGCGCTCGCGGCGGATCGTCGCCCTCGCCACCGGCGCCCCGGACGAGCAGATCGAGACCGCCCTCGCCGCCGCCGACGGCGAGGTGAAGAACGCGATCCTCATGATCCTCGCCGACATCGACGCCCCGACGGCCGCCGAGCGGCTGACCGACTCCCAGGGTCACCTGCGTGCGGCGCTGCACGCGAAGACCGGCTGAGCCCCCTCCCCTCACAGCAAGGCACCACCGCACCATGAGCACAGACGACAAGAACCGCGCCATCGCCGCCGCGATCCTCCCCCTCGTCGGCGGCGCCGAGAACATCAGCTCCGTGGCCCACTGCATGACCCGCCTCCGGCTGGGACTGCGGGACCGCTCGCTCGTCCAGGACCAGGCCCTCAAGGCCCTGCCCTCCGTGATGGGCGTGGTGGAGGACGACACGTACCAGATCGTCCTCGGCCCGGGCACGGTCGCCCGGGTGACCCCGGAGCTGGAGGCCCTGGTGGCGGCGGCCCCGAAGCCCGCCCCCTCCACGGCCCACGGCGCCGACGAACTCGCCGCCCAGGGCGAGGCGCTCAAGGCGGCGAGGAAGGCGAAGAACGCCACCCCGTTCAAGCTCTTCCTCCGCCGGATCGCGAACATCTTCGTCCCGCTGATCCCCGCCCTGATCGGCTGCGGCATCATCGCCGGCCTCAACGGCCTGCTGATCAACCTCGGCTGGCTGCCCTCCGTCACCCCCGCCCTCGCGGCGATGGCGAGCGGATTCATGGCCCTCATCGCGGTCTTCGTCGGCTACAACACGGCGAAGGAGTTCGGCGGTACGGCGATCCTCGGCGGCGCGGTCGCGGCGATCATCGTCTTCCCCGGCGTCGCCAAGATCGACGCCTTCGGCCAGACGCTCTCCCCCGGTCAGGGCGGCGTGCTCGGCGCGCTCGGCGCGGCCGTCCTCGCGGTGTACGTGGAGAAGTGGTGCCGCCGCTGGGTGCCGGAGGCCCTGGACGTCCTGGTCACCCCGACCCTGACCGTCCTGATCTCGGGCCTCGTCACCATCTTCGGCCTGATGTTCGTGGCCGGTGAGATCTCCACCGCGATCGGCGAGTTCGCCGACTGGCTCCTCGCGCACGCGGGCGCCGGAGCCGGCTTCCTCCTCGGCGGCCTCTTCCTGCCGCTGGTGATGCTGGGCCTGCACCAGGCACTCATCCCGATCCACACCACGCTGATCGAGCAGCAGGGCTACACGGTCCTCCTGCCCATCCTCGCGATGGCGGGCGCGGGCCAGGTCGGCGCGGCCATGGCCGTCTACCTGAAGCTCCCCCGCAACGGCTCCATCCGCCGCACCATCAAGTCCGCCCTCCCGGCCGGTTTCCTGGGCGTCGGCGAGCCCCTGATCTACGGCGTCTCGCTCCCGCTGGGCCGCCCGTTCGTCACGGCCTGCGTCGGCGGCGCGTTCGGCGGCGGCTTCGTCGGCCTGTTCAGCATGCTGGGCGACACCGTCGGCTCGACCGCGATCGGCCCGTCGGGCTGGGCGCTCTTCCCTCTGCTCGACGGCAGCAAGGGCCTCGGCGAGACCATCGCGATCTACGCGGGCGGCCTGATCGTCGGCTACCTGGCCGGGTTCACGGCGACGTACTTCTGGGGCTTCAGCAAGGAGCTCCTGGAGGAGTTCAACGTCGACACCGAGACGGAACCCGCGGAGGTGACGGTCGCGTCCGGCGGACCCACGCCGCCGAAGACGACGGAGCCCGAGCCGGTGAAGGTCTGAGCGAGTCGTACGGGGAGGGGCCCGGCGGAGAACATCCGCCGGGCCCCTCCCCGTACCCCTGCTCGCACAGCGCCTACTCGCACAGGACGTCCCGGGCGGGCCGCACCCCCTCGGTCAGATACCGGGTCACGGCGCGATCGCCACAGGCGTTCCCGTTCCCCAGGTAGGCCCCGTGCCCGCCGCTGTCGACGGAGACGAGCCGCGCGCGCTGCCCGAGGGCCGCGCGCATCCGCAGCCCCATGGCGTACGGCGTCGCGGGGTCCCGCAGGTTCTGGATCATCAGGATGCCCGACGGCCCCCGGTCGGTGACGCGGACGGGCTTCTCCACGGCCCCGCCCTTCCAGTACGCGCACGGGGTGACGTTCACGGGCATCCCGGCCGTCAGCGGGTGCCGCGCCCGGTCGGCGGCGACCGTGCGCGCGAACGTCCGCACGGGGGCGCGCGGCCAGTCGACGTCGTTGCAGACCACGCCCATGGTGACGGCGGCGGCCTCGTCGGGCATCGCGCCGCTCAGCTCACGCGGGAGCACGGGCGAACCCTGCGGGTCGAGCGCCGTGACGACCAGCCTGGCGAAGGAGGGGAAGGAGGCGTCGGAGTACAGCGTCTGCTGAAGGGCCTGGAGCAGCGTGGTCCCGGTCAGCGGCACGCCGGGCGTGGTCGACGGCCGCGGCTCCCGGTCGAGCCGACCGGCGAGACCGAGCACGAGAGCGCGCACGTCCTCGGCCCGTGAGGCGAGCCGAAGCCCCTCGTCCGCCCGATCCGGATGCGAGGCCCAGGCGGCGAAGTCGGGGAACCGGTCCTCCGCGCCCTGGGCCATGGCCTCCAGCCAGCCCCGGGCGACCCGCTCCGGGTCGGGGTCGCTGCTGCTGTCGAGGACCCAGCGGTCGGTCCGCCCCGGGAACCTCTCGGCGTAGGCGGCGGCCACGTACGCCCCGTACGAGACGCTCCACGCCGACAGCCTCCGCTCCCCGAGGGCCTGCCGCAGCAGGTCCAGATCGCGCACCTCGTTGGCCGTGGTGAGACCGCGCAGCATCGCGCCACCGTGACGGGCACAGGCCTCGGCGATCCGCCGGGACCGGGCGACGTTCGCGTCGATCCCCCCGTCCGCGCCGGGCCAGGACCGCAGGGTCACCATCCACCGGTCCTCCTCGGCGAGCCCACAGCCCGCCTTCGCGGAACCGCCGACACCGCGCGGATCGAAGGCGACGAGGTCGTAGGCGCCGTCCATCTCCTTCGCGAGGGCGACCCCGCGATCCCGGAGCCGCTGCACACCGGAACTGCCGGGCCCCCCGGGAATCACCACGAGGGTCCCGCGCCGGGCCTCCGGCCGCGCGCTCGGGATCCGGGAGACGGCGAGCTGGATCCGCTCCCCACCGGGATCGGCGTGGTCGAGGGGTACGGAGAGCCGGGCGCACTGCTGCCCCGGAACGGGCTTCAGGCCGGGATCGCACTCCCCCCACCGCAACCCGGCGGCGGAGGCGGGCGCACCACCACCCCCACCGAGCACGACACCCCCCACAGCCGCGAGGGAAAGAACGAGCACCAGGGCCCCACGCCCACGATTCACTGTCATGCCCTCACCCTGCCGAACCCGCGCCACCACCCCCATCCGGCAGGCAGGCGAGCAAGGGGTGGGGCCAACCCCCCTACCGCGCCTCCCAGTTCACCCCGCCGACGACACGGGCGGCCCGGCCCGCAAGGGGGGTCGCGGCGGGCGGGCCGGGTCGCCGGCGCTCCGGACCCCCGCCCGAACAATCCGATGGCAGTACTCCCGCCCCTGAGGGATCATCCCCCGCATGACCACCACCCCCACCTCCGCCACCCCGTCCCTCACCCCCGACGCCTCCGCGTCCGGCACCTGGCTGCTGGGCGATCTCCCCGTCAACCGGGTCGGGTTCGGGGCCATGCGGCTGCCTCAGCGGGGGGAGGCGCTCGTGGAAGGGGCCGTGCCGCGTGATCGCGGCGAGGCGATCGCCGTGCTGCGCAGGGCCGTCGAGCTCGGCGTGAACCACATCGACACCGCCGCCTTCTACTTCTCCCCGCTCCGCTCCGCCAACGAGCTGATCCGCAGCGCGCTCGGCGGGCCCTACCCCGACGACCTCGTCCTCGCCACCAAGGTCGGCCCGGCGCGCGACGTGACGGGCGCGTGGAGCGAGCACGCCCGTACGCCGCAGGCCCTGCGCGGCCAGGTCGAGGAGAACCTGCGCCAGCTCGGCCGCGACCACCTCGACGTCGTCAACCTCCGCGTCCTCGGCACCGATTCGATCGCCGAGCGCTTCGGCGCCCTCGCCGAGCTCCGCGAGGCCGGGCTCATCCGGCATCTCGGCGTCTCCAACATCACTCCCGAGCAGCTCGCCGAGGCGCGGACCATCGCCCCCGTCGTCTGCGTGCAGAACATGTACGGCATCGGGGTCCGCCCCGAGTACGAGGACTTCGTGCGGCACTGCGGCGAGCAGGGCATCGCCTTCGTGCCGTTCTACGCGATCGCCGCCGCCGGGCGGCAGGGCGGAGCGACCGTCCCCGAGAACCCCGAGGTGCTGGCCGTCGCCGAGGCCCACGGCGTGAGCGCCGCCGAGATCCGGACCGCCTGGACCCTCCACCAGGGCCCCCACCTCCTCGCCATCCCCGGCACCGGGGACCCGGCCCACCTCGTCGCCAACGTCGCCGCCGGAGCCCTCCGGCTGACCCCCGAGGAGCTCGCCCTCCTGGACGGAGCGCACCGCGCGGCGGCCGCGTAGGCCCTGTCCGGAAAGGGGCGCCGTCCGGCCGCGGGCCGGGCCGGACCGCCCGGACACGCCCCGGGCCGCCCTCCTAGACTCGCTGCCCATGACGACCACGCCGAGCCCCGCGCTCATCGCCGACCTCGCCCCCACCGGCGTCCTCCGGGCCTCCGTCAACCTCGGGAATCCCGTCCTCGCGCAGGGCACCCCCGAGGCGCCGTCCGGGATCACCGTGGATCTGGCGCGGGAGATCGGGGCGCGGCTCGGCGTACCCGTCGAGACGCTGTGCTTCGACGCGGCGCGGAAGTCGTTCGAGGCGATGGCCGACGGACGGGCCGATCTCTGCTTCCTCGCCGTCGATCCGGCGCGGGAGAAGGAGGTCGCGTTCACCTCCCCGTACGTCGTCATCGAGGGCGTGTACGTCGTTCCCCGCGGCTCCGGGATCGGGACCGTCGAGGAGGTGGACGCGCCGGGTGTCCGCATCGGGGTCAAGCGGGGTTCCGCGTACGACCTCTTCCTGTCCCGGTCCCTCGTCCACGCGACCGTGGTGCGCGGGGACGAGGGTGTCGACGTCTTCCGGGAGCAGGGCCTCGACGTGGGCGCGGGCATTCGGCAGCCGGTGACCGCGTACGCCGCCGGGCATCCTGAACTGCGCCTGATCGAGGGGCGGTTCATGGAGATCCGGCAGGCGGTCGGCACGACGGTCGGCCGCGCGCGGGAGACCGTCGCCTTCCTCCGCGACACGGTCGAGGAGCTGAAGGCGAACGGTTTCGTCGCGGACTCCCTCCGCCGCGCGGGCCAGGACGCGGCACTGGTCGCCCCGCCCGCGTGAACGGACCGGGACCGTGGGACGCGAGGGCCGGTCCGGAGGGCCCGACCGGTTGAAACGCGGGGCCTTTCGGCCGGTCCGCACCCGCTGGGCATCCGTCGGATCGGCGTCTTCCCGTCCCCTCGCCCGGGCCCGGGCCGACCCGCCGGAAACCCGCCGAGGAAGTGCCCTCGGCGGTGGCCGTGAAGCCCTCTTCCCGCCTCTGCGGGCCCCCTCCGGCCGACCCCGGCCCCACCCGGCACCCCCGGCTCCGGGACGGCGGCGGGAGGCCCGCACCGCGCCGCACACCCCTTCCCCGCACCACCTCTGACCTGGCCTTTTACCTCAACTCTCCCTAGTCTGGAGGGACTCGGAAGAACTCGAAGGCCTCGAAGTGCGCGAAGGCGCCGAAGGCCTCGAAGGGGGAGACACACATGGGTGGGACCGACCGGAGCATCCGCACCGTCGACGACGTACTGACCCTGCTCGACGGGCTCTTCGCGCCCGACGCCGACCGCTGGACGGACGGCGGGGCGGACTGGTGGGACGGCTTCTACGCCGACCGGGACAAGCCCGTGCCGTTCTTCGTCGCCAAGCCCGACGAGAACCTGGTGTCGTACGTCGAACGGGGACTGCTCCCGGCGGGCGGGCGGGTCCTCGACCTCGGGTGCGGGCCCGGCCGGAACGCCCTCCACCTCGCGTCGCTCGGCTACCGGGTGGACGCCGTCGACCTCTCCCCCACCGCGATCCGCTGGGCCGAGGAGCGGGCCCGGGAAGCCGGGGCGACCGGAATCCGGTTCGTCCGGGGTGACGCGTTCGCGGCCGGCACCGCCCTCGACGGGCCGTACGACCTCGTCCACGACTCCGGCTGCTTCCACCACCTGCCGCCGCACCGCCGCGTCAGCTACCTCGCGCTCCTGGACCGCGTCCTCGCCCCCGGCGGGCACCTCTCCCTCACCGCGTTCGCCGCCGGGGAGGGCGGCATGGGCTCCGAGCGCCCGGACGCCGACTTCTACCGCCAGGGGCGGCTGGACGGCGGACTGGCGTACACCGACACCTCCCTCAGGGCGATCTTCGCCGGCCTGACGGAGGTGGAACTCCGCCGCATGCGCGACGAGGCCACCGACTCCCCCGCCTTCGGCGAATCCTTCCTCTGGACCGCCCTCTTCCGCCGGGGATAGCCACGGCCGCGCCCGTGCCGGGAGTCCTCCCCGGCACCCGCCGCCCGTAATTCACGAGCCGACCCGGGCCGGGGCCCCCTACCCTCGTCCCATGGGCCACGGAAAGACCTCGTACGTCTGCCTGCCGTGCCGCGCCTCGTACAAGCAGCCGTACGGGGCCGAGCGCGAGCGGCGGTGTCCGCGCTGCGCGCGCGTCCTCATCCACGCGGGTTCCGCCTTCGCGCCGCCCCGCCGCCGGGACGTCTCGGCCTGGCGGGCGCTGTCGGTCGTGCTCCACTCCGGCATCCGCTTCCACAAGTCCTGCTGCGGCGGGCCCGGTTACCGCCCCCGCACCCTCTCCGAGGTCAAGGCGGGCCTGGCGCGCGCCCGCCGCACCGGCGAGCCGATCGCACAGGCGCTGCTCCGCGCACCCTGACCGCGCCGGGGGGCTGGAGGCCCGAGGGGGCCGGGGCCCGGGAGGCCAGGGCGGCCCAGGGGGCCAGGGGCGGCCCCGGGGCCCGAGAGGCCCGAAGGGAACTCCCTCACATCGACGTCAGGTGCTGCGCGAGACGGTCGTACTGCTCCCGTACCCCCGCCTCCATGCCCGCCGCGAGCGCCTGGTCGCGGACCTCGTTCGAAAGCCAGAACGACGTGCTGGTCAGGGCCGTCCCGCCGTCCGGGGTCGCGTCGAAGGTGAGGGTGACGCGGACCGCGCCGGAGTCCGCCATCTGCTCGAAGACCTCCGTGTAGTCGAGCCGCTCGACCGGCACGACGTCCTCGTACGTGCCGGAGAAGACGATCTCCTGGCCGTCGGGGGCGGTCTGGCCCCAGCGCCAGGCGCCGCCGACCCGCAGGTCGATCTCGACGACCGTCGTGGTCAGCGCGGAGACCCCGTACCACTCCCGTACGTGCTCGGGCTCCGTCCACGCCCGCCAGACGCGGGCCGGCGGGGCGTCGAAGGTGCGGGTGACGACCAGTTCGCGGTCGGCCGGCGTCGTCAGGAGGGTCACCATGGTCCGTTCCCTTCACGAAGGGCCCCTTCCAGCATCGCCCCACCGTTCCACCGGGGCACTTCCGGCACTTCCGGGCACTTCCATAAACCGAGTGAACATGTTCAACACCTGACCGCTACAGTGCTGCCACGCGGCCGCCTCGACCAGGGCGCAGCCGCCGTCTTCAGACCTGTGGGGGGTCCCCTTTGCCGCGCTCGACGCGCAGGCTCCCGCACGCCCTCGTGCGTGCCGCAGCCGTATTCGTCCTCTCGGCGGCCGTCACCGTGCCCGCCGTCATCCACGCCCCGGCCGTCCACGCGGCCGACGTCTCCGCCACGTTCACCACCGACGACGCCCGGCTCGGCGTCCAGATCGCCAGCAACCCGCTGTGGATCAAGGTCAGCGTGCTGGCCTCCACCGCCCCCGGCGCCGCCGTGCTCGCCTCGACCGACTCCCTGACCTGGCAGTCCGGCAACTCGGACACCGGCCTGCCCTACGGCCACATCACCGACAAGGCGCTCCGGCTTCCCGAGGGCACCCCGTTCGGCACCTACCCGGTCCTCGTCGAGTACCGGCAGTCCGGCTCCACCGTCAAGCGCTGGACCGGCGGCTCCTACGTCCACAAACTGCACACCGGCGTCTCCCGGGTCTCCTTCGACCGGAAGACCACCAGCCTCACCGACCGGAAGGTCGTCCTCTCCGGTACGGCCACCACCTGGGACCCGGCCACCGGCGCCGTGACGCCGGCCCGCGCGGGAACCACCGTCAAGGTCAAGATCAACACCGTGGCGGAGAACTGGCAGGAGCTGACGGGCACGGCCACCACCGGCGCGGACGGCACCTTCTCGCTGCCGTTCACGCCGAACGCCGAGATCAGGGGCGGCACCGCCACCGTCGCCGCGTCCGCCGCCGACACGGTGGCCACCTTCGCCACGCCCCTCCCCGAGGTCGGCGTGGAGAAGACCGCGTACCGGATCTCGGCGACCCTCGGCAAGTGGCGCGTCCAGGCGGGCACGAACGTCACCGTCTCCGGCCGCGTCGAGCGCCTGACCCCGGACGGCTGGAAGCCGTACGCGGGCGCGCCGCTCATCACCACGTCCACCCAGCCCCCCGTGGTGTCCCCGGCGTCCCAGGTGCTCATGGGCAAGGGCACCGCGGCGGCCGACGGCAGCTTCTCGTACCCGGCACGTGCCACCCACGGCACGCAGGTGTACACCTCCCTGGCACCGTCGGTGTACTACCAGTCCGCCGCCTACGACCAGGGCGCCATCGCCGTCCCCCAGCCGTTCTCGTACACCGACTGGCGCATCTCCCTCGACGAGTACGGCACGGTCCGGGGCAGCGGCCGGATGACGACCCGGGGCTACTGCTCGGACCAGCCCGTCTACCTCCAGTCCTCCCTCGACAACGGCCGCACCTGGCGGAACCTGGCCAACGTCAGGGCGAGCGGCGGCACCTCCGGCTACTGCCCCTTCGACGTCTCCGCCCGGGCCCACGTCAACGCCCACTACCGGCTGCACCACTACGAGTCGGACGAGATCGTCAACCGGTCCACCGGCGGCGTCCGCCTCGGCCGCGTCCCGACCCGGTTCTCGGCGTTCTCCCTCACCCCGGCCCGGCCGTACAAGAACTCCAAGATGACCGTCTCCGGCACGCTCCAGCAGCAGACCGGCGGCGTCTGGAAGCCCCTCAAGGGCGCCAAGGTCACCCTCGTGTTCAAGCCCAAGGGCGAGTCCCAGTGGTACTGGGTGACCAAGAACGTCACGACCGGGGGCAACGGCGCGTTCAGCTTCAAGGCCACCAACTACGGCGACGGCTCCTGGGCGCTGGTGAAGCAGTCCGCGAACGGCTACTTCTACAGCGAGACGAAGGTGAAGTACATCGATGCGCGCTGACCTCCGGCGGACCGGCCTCCGCAGGCCCGCCGCCCCGCTCACGACGGGCCTCACGGCGACCGTCGCCACCGTCCTCACCACGGCCCTCGCCGCGGGACTCCTCCTCGGCGCCACCGCGGCCCCCGCGGCGGCCGACACCCCGTCCCCGATCGGCATCGGCCCCGTCTCCACCGACGCCTACCAGCGCGGTGCCTTCCAGGTGAGCGCCTGGACCGACGCCCCCGGCGTCACGGTCACCCAGGTCTCCGCGACGCTCCGGAAGGGCGACACCGTCGTCGCGGAGATCCCCTCCGTCCCCGAGTTCACGTGGAACAGGGGGCGCTTCGGAACGAACCACGACCCGCTGAAGCTGACCGAGGACGGCGGCGCGGTGCCCGCGCTCGGCCGGTACGCCGTCGACGTCACGGCCACCGACTCGCGCGGGAACCGCCACACCCGCACCGACGCCGGCGTCCTCGACTTCACGCTCATGCCGCAGCTGGAGTTCGGCCTCTCCGCCCCCGGCTGGGACGACCGCAACGCCGTCCCCAGCGGCACCCTGACGGGAGTCCAGCCCGGCTCCGGCGACATCGTGCCCCTCAGCGGCCGCGGCGTCGACATCCGGCGGACCACACCTCCGGAGAGCCCGGTGCAGTCCCCCGTCACCACGGAGACGGGCGCCTACACCGGCGAGGCGTACGGGGACGTCAGGCCGGGCGACACGTTCAAGGTCGCCTTCGCCGAGGACAGCGACGAGGTGCACGGCAGCGTCTCCTACGACCACAGCCTCCACACCTACCGCCCGCACGTGGTGACCGTGAAGGCGAGCGTCGACCGGGCCCGTGTCCTCCCCGGCCAGCACGCCGTCGTCACCGGCCGGATGACCGACCCGCAGAACGGCGGCGCGCCCCTCGCGGGCCAGCAGGTCAAGGTCGGCCCGGGCGCGCTCCAGTTCTACGACTCCGCCTACGCCAAGGTCGTCACGACGGACGCCGACGGACGCTTCACGGCGAGGATCCCCGCCCTCCCGGGGCCGGCCGGCGGCTGGTCGGCCGTACCGGTCGACCCGTACCAGCGCTTCAGCGGTGATGTGGGCGGCCCGCTCGCGAACCCGCAGGAGGCGAGGATCATCCTCGGCTCTCGCGTCCTGTCGAACGAGGGCAGGGTGAGCGTGACGAGCACCCTGCGCGCCACGTACGACCTCAAGGCCTCCTTCGACGCCCAGGCGGTCTACCTGGAGGTCTCGGCCGACGGCCGGACCGGCTGGCGGCAGGTCGGCTCCACGAAGGCGAACGACTACTACCCCACCACGACCGTCACCGCGACGAGCCGCGGCGGCCACTACCGGCTGCGGCACCCGCAGTCCGACGTCTTCACCGAGGCGGTGAGCGGCGTCTTCCGCCTCGTCCGCACCGAGGCCCGGATCACCGGCATGAACGCCGGCCCCGAGCCGGTCCGCAAGGGCGCGTACGTCACCGCGACGGGCACGCTCCAGCACCACACGAGCGGGGCGTGGCGGGCGTACGGGAACGGGGCCGTGGCCCTGCAGTTCCAGGCGAAGGGCTCGACGGCCTGGCGCCAGGTCGCCACCGGCCGCTCGACCGCCGGCGGAAAGGTCTCGCTCCGGGCGAAGGCCACCGTCGACGGCACCTGGCGGCTGCGGTACTACGGCGACGCCACGCACTTCCACGCGCCGGTCCCGTGGGCCGACTACGTCGACGTGCGCTGACCGTACGCCGACCGTGGGGCCGACCGTCCACTCCGGGCGGCCGGCCGTCCACCCGTAGAGCCGGGAGACCGGAAGAACGGGAGACCGGAAGACCGGGAATCCGGAAGACCGGGAATCCGGGAAACGCCCGAGGGCGGCACCCCCGTCAGGGGTGCCGCCCTCGTTCTGTTCTTCGCGTTCAGCGATGAACCACCGATCCCGGAGGATCAGAAGTCCATGTCGCCGCCCGGCATGCCGCCGCCGGCCGGCGCGGACGCCTTCTCCGGCTTGTCGGCGATGACGGCCTCGGTGGTGAGGAACAGCGCGGCGATCGACGCGGCGTTCTGCAGCGCGGAGCGCGTGACCTTCGCCGGGTCGATGATGCCCTCGGCGATGAGGTCGACGTACTCGTTGGTCGCGGCGTTCAGGCCGTGGCCGACGGGCAGGTTGCGGACCTTCTCCGCCACGACGCCGCCCTCGAGGCCGGCGTTGACCGCGATCTGCTTCAGCGGGGCCTCAAGGGCCAGCTTCACGATGTTCGCGCCCGTGGCCTCGTCGCCCGAGAGGTCGGCCTCGAGCTTCTCGAAGACCGAGGAAGCCTGGAGCAGGGCCACGCCGCCGCCGGCGACGATGCCCTCCTCGACGGCCGCCTTCGCGTTGCGAACGGCGTCCTCGATGCGGTGCTTGCGCTCCTTGAGCTCGACCTCGGTGGCGGCACCGGCCTTGATGACCGCGACACCGCCGGCGAGCTTCGCCAGGCGCTCCTGCAGCTTCTCGCGGTCGTAGTCGCTGTCCGAGTTCTCGATCTCGGCGCGGATCTGGTTCACGCGACCGGCGACCTGCTCGCTGTCACCGGCACCGTCGACGATGGTGGTCTCGTCCTTGGTGATGACGACCTTGCGGGCGCGGCCCAGCAGGTCGAGGCCCGCGTTCTCCAGCTTCAGGCCGACCTCCTCGGAGATGACCGTGCCGCCGGTGAGGATGGCGATGTCGTTCAGCATCGCCTTGCGACGGTCGCCGAAGCCCGGGGCCTTGACCGCGACGGACTTGAAGGTGCCGCGGATCTTGTTGACGACCAGGGTCGACAGGGCCTCGCCCTCGACGTCCTCGGCGATGATCAGCAGGGGCTTGCCCGACTGCATGACCTTCTCCAGGAGCGGGAGCAGGTCCTTCACGGAGGAGATCTTGGAGTTGACGATCAGGAGGTACGGGTCGTCGAGCGACGCCTCCATACGCTCCATGTCGGTGGCGAAGTACGCCGAGATGTAGCCCTTGTCGAAGCGCATACCCTCGGTGAGCTCCAGCTCCAGACCGAAGGTCTGGGACTCCTCGACGGTGATGACGCCTTCCTTGCCGACCTTGTCCATCGCCTCGGCGATGAGCTCGCCGATCTGGGTGTCGGCGGCGGAGATGGAGGCCGTGGAAGCGATCTGCTCCTTGGTCTCGACATCCTTCGCCTGCTCGAGCAGGGCGCCCGAGACGGCCTCGACGGCCTTCTCGATACCGCGCTTGAGGGCCATCGGGTTGGCACCGGCGGCCACGTTGCGCAGGCCCTCGCGGACGAGCGCCTGGGCGAGAACGGTGGCGGTGGTCGTACCGTCGCCGGCGACGTCGTCCGTCTTCTTGGCGACTTCCTTGACCAGCTCGGCGCCGATCTTCTCGTACGGGTCCTCGAGCTCGATCTCCTTTGCGATGGAAACACCATCGTTGGTGATCGTGGGGGCACCCCACTTCTTCTCGAGGACGACGTTGCGACCCTTGGGGCCGAGGGTGACCTTGACGGCGTCAGCGAGCTGGTTCATGCCGCGCTCGAGACCGCGCCGGGCCTCCTCGTCGAACGCGATGATCTTGGCCATGTGAAGTGGTCCTCCCGGACATGGGGTGGATAACGCTCCAGGACCGCGCCGACGCCCGCGACGGACGGCCTCCGCGTGTTCCGTGTGGTTCCTTGCCCCACCCGGCCGGCGGCCTCGTCTGCCCGATCCTCGTAGCACTCTCACCTTCCGAGTGCTAACGCCAATGATTAGCACTCGCCCTAGGAGAGTGCAAGCGACTCTCACGTTTCGGGAGGTGACGGAGGGGGCGCGCGGGGGCGGCTCGACGGCGGTCGTGGCCGGTCAGAGCCGGTGCGGACGCCGGGAACGCGTGAGGGGTCCACATCCCCTCAGGGATGTGGACCCCTCGACGGCGTTGCGTCGGTGGCCGATCGCGCCGCGCTCAGACGGCGAGCTTGACCATGTCCGCCTGCGGACCCTTCTGGCCCTGCGAGATCTCGAACTCGACTCGCTGTCCCTCTTCGAGGCTGCGGTAGCCATCCATCTGGATCGCGCTGTAGTGGACGAATACATCCGCACCACCGTCGACCGCGATGAAGCCGTAGCCCTTCTCCGCGTTGAACCACTTGACGGTGCCCTGAGCCATGCCTAACTCCCCTATTACTGGCCCTTGCGCGGGACCCGCACTTCGCGGACCCGGGTCAGACCCTCGCCGGAACGCGTCGACCGCGGCTGAATGTATCTGCCCAACTGCCCTCTGCAACAGGTCATTCGAGCGAGAATTCTGGGCGCCATGGAAAGGCGAATTGGGGAGAATCCCTTGAATTCCTGGGCAAGTCGGGCCCGGCAAAGCGTGCAGAAGGTACACAACGCGCACACACTTTGGCTGCTTCTTGTCGCGCAGGGACGCATTCTCATATGCGTCCGGCATGAGCAGCGGAGGGGACTTCCCCAACTCTACCGCGCTCAACCATACAGAATTGCCCCTTCCGCTTATTGACGCGGAAGGGGCAATTCAAGAAAGACGGGACAGCCCGCGCGGCACGGCACCGGGCCGGTACCGCGCCCGGCGGTCAGCCTCCGGCGACGGCCGGGATGATCGAGACGCCGGCGCCGGCCGGGGTGGCCGTCTCCAGACCCTGCTCGAAGCGCACGTCGTCGTCGTTCACGTAGACGTTGACGAAGCGGCGCAGCTTGCCCTGGTCGTCCAGGACGCGGGCGGCGATGCCCGTGTGGTTCTTCTCCAGGTCCGCGATGACCTCGGCGAGGGTCGCGCCCTCGGCCTGGACCTCGGACTGTCCGCCCGTGTAGGTGCGGAGGATGGTGGGGATGCGGACGTTCACGGCCATGTCTTCGGAACCTTTCGGTGGGCCAGGAGTGCGGGCGGGCTCAGAGGGCCAGGCCCGCGTCGCGGAACGCGTCCAGGCTCGGGCGGATGGTGACGGTCGCCTGAGAGGTGTCGGCCACCGCGTCCAGGGTCTTGAGCCCGTCGCCGGTGTTGAGCACGACGGTGGTCAGGTTCGGGTCGATCAGCCCGGCCTCGACCAGCTTCCTCGTGACGCCGACGGTCACGCCGCCCGCGGTCTCGGCGAAGATGCCCTCGGTCTGCGCGAGGAGCTTGATCGCGTCCACGACCTGCTCGTCGTTCACGTCCTCCACGGCGCCGCCGGTGCGGCGGGCGATGTCGAGGACGTAGGGGCCGTCGGCCGGGTTGCCGATGGCGAGCGACTTGGCGATCGTGTTCGGCTTCTGGGGCCGTACGACGTCGTGGCCCGCCTTGAAGGCCACCGACACCGGGGAGCAGCCCTCGGCCTGCGCGCCGAAGATCTTGTACGGCTTGTCCTCGACGAGGCCCAGCTTGATGAGCTCCTGGAGACCCTTGTCGATCTTCGTGAGCTGGGAGCCGGAGGCGATCGGGATGACGAGCTGGTCGGGGATGACCCAGCCGAGCTGCTCGCAGATCTCGTACGCCAGCGTCTTGGAGCCCTCGCCGTAGTACGGGCGGAGGTTGACGTTGACGAAGCCCCAGCCCTCGCCGAGCGGGTCGCCGATGAGCTCGGAGCAGAAGCGGTTGACGTCGTCGTAGTTGCCCTCGATGGCGACGAGGTCACCGCCGTAGACACCGGCCATGACGACCTTGCCCTGCTCCAGGTCGTGCGGGATGAACACGCAGGAGCGGAAGCCGGCGCGGGCGGCGGCGGCGCCGACGGCGCCGGCCAGGTTGCCGGTGGAGGAGCAGGAGAGCGTGGTGAAGCCGAAGGCGCGGGCGGCCTCGATGGCCTGGGCGACGACCCGGTCCTTGAAGGAGTGGGTCGGGTTGCCGGAGTCGTCCTTGACGAAGAGCCTGCCGGGGGCGACCCCGATCTCGCGGGCGAGGTTGTCGGCCTGGACGAGCTTGGTCCAGCCCGGGTTCAGGTTCGGCTTGTCGGCGACGTCGGCCGGGACGGGCAGCAGGGGGGCGTAGCGCCAGATGTTGGCGGGGCCGGCCTCGATCTGCTTGCGCAGCGCCTCGGGGTCACCGGTGGGGAGGTCGTACGCGACTTCGAGAGGTCCGAAACAGAGTTCGCAGGCGAAGATCGGACCGAGGGCGAACACTTCACCGCATTCGCGACAGGAGAGCCCCGAAGCGGGACCGAGGTCGACGGTGGTGGCAGAGGCGGCAGTCTGTACAGCCATGGAGGCGAGGCCCTTTCTCCTCATCTTTCCCATGACGAATTTTTCGCCATGAGACGGATTTGGCACCTTCCCTAGCCGGGGGCCTCGATGGAGTACGAGACAAACCGACTGGAGGGTTGCCGGGGCTTCAACGGGCCGTTTCCCTCTGCCCCTCTGGATGAGCGGTATTCGATTGTGAAGCGCGGTGGACTTCGTTCCTGCGCTCCGACGCGGGCGGCACCCCGACGTGCATCGGGCATCCGCGTTGTTCAAGACTGTAACCGAAGGCCCGGACGCTTGGACCGGCCGTCCGAACCGCGAGATGGAGATCACGTGCTGGAAGAGGTGGAGCGCTGGCTGGACCGGCGGTCCTGGTCCGTGGCGGACCGGCCGCTGGAGCGGATCCTCGCCGCGAAGCGGAACACGAGGGTCAGCGTCGTCCTGCCCGCGCTGAACGAGGAGGCGACGGTCGGGGACATCGTGACCGTGATCCGGCGCGAGCTGATGTCGGAGGCGGTGCCGCTCGTCGACGAACTGGTGGTGATCGACTCGGGCTCCACCGACCGCACGGCGGAGGTGGCGGCGGCGGCCGGGGCGCGGGTGGTCGCGCGGGACGCGATACTCCCCCGGATACCGGCCGTGCCGGGCAAGGGCGAGGTCCTGTGGCGGTCGCTGATGGTGACGAGCGGGGACGTCGTCTGCTTCGTGGACGCGGACCTGCGGGACTTCTCCGCGGACTTCGTGACGGGGATCGTGGGCCCGCTGCTCACGGACCCGGAGGTCGACCTCGTGAAGGCGATGTACGACCGCCCCTTCGGCGACACCCCTGGTCAGGGGGGTCGGGTGACGGAGCTGGTGGCGCGGCCGCTGCTGAATCTGCACTGGCCGCAGCTGGCCGGTTTCGTGCAGCCGCTGGGCGGCGAGTACGCGGCGCGGCGCTCGCTGCTCGAACGGCTGCCGTTCCCGGTCGGTTACGGAGTGGAGCTGGGGCTGCTCGTCGACGCCCTGCACACGGTGGGCCTCGACGGGCTCGCGCAGGTGGACGTGGGGGTGCGCAAGCACCGGCACCAGGACGGGCAGGCGCTCGGCCGGATGGCGGCGGCGATCTACCGGACGGCGCAGCTGCGGCTCTCGCGCGGCCATCTGGTGCGGCCCCGGCTGACCCAGTTCGAGCGGGGCGAGAAGGGCTTCGAGCCGCGGACGTACGCGGTGGACACGGAGGAGCGGCCGCCGATGGCCGAAATCGCGGAGTACGCGCGCCGCCGCGTGGCGTAACGCCCCATGATGATCTGTTTTGCATACATTGCCCGTCTATGCGCTTCAGACAACACCACCCGGGCAGGGTGCTCGCGGCGATCGGACTGACGGCGGGCTCGCTCGCGCTCACCGCGGCGGGACCGGCCGCGGCGGACGTGGCCGATCCCTTCGGCCCGCGGTACGACGCGTCGCCGTACGGCGACTTCACCACGGTCGGCACCACGGTCACGGGCTGTCCGACCGCCCCGGCCGACCTGGCCGCCCGCTGCGCGACCGCGGCGGGCGGGCGGGGCTCCGAGGACGACAGCGCCGTCGTGATGCGACGCCTCGACGCCGCGGGCACGGCGGGCACCGCGGGCACCGCAGGCACCGCGGGCACCGCGGGCACGGCGGGCACCGCAGGCACCGCAGGCACCGCGGGCACCGCGGGCACCGCAGGCACCGGCACCGGCACCGGCACCGGCAGAACCGCCGACTCCGGTTCGAGCACCGGCCACGTGACCCCGACTCAGGTCGGTCCCACCCCGGCCCCGGCCCCCTCCGAGCCCGCCTCCCCGGCTCCCCCGGCCCCCGGACCCCAAGGGAACACCGGTCACAGCAGCCACACCGGGCACGCCGGCCCGACGGCCGAGACCGGCGGGAACGGTGAGCGGCTGTGGCTGCTCGGCGCACTCGGCCTCGCGCTCGCGGCGACGGGCCTGGTGGCGAAGGCGGCGATGCGCGGCCGGCGCGAGAACTGACCCCCGTCTCCCGGCTCACCCTCCGTGGCCGGATCCACCCGTCTCGTATACGTACGTTTGAGCGTTTACGGGACGGGCTAGGTTCGCCCCATGGCTTCTGTTCTTGTGGCATCCAATCGAGGCCCCGTCTCGTACGTGCTCGGCGAGGACGGTGAGCTCGACGCCCGCAGGGGCGGCGGCGGCCTGGTCTCCGGGCTGAGCGCCGTCTCCTCGCAGGACAGCCTGTGGGTGTGCGCGGCCCTCGGCGAGGGCGACCGGGAGGCCGTCCGGCGCGGGGTCGCGGAGCCGGGCGTCCGCATGCTGCCCATCGACCCGCAGGTGTACGCCGACGCGTACAACGGCATCGCGAACTCGGCGCTGTGGTTCCTCCACCACCACCTCTACGACATCCCGCGCGAGCCCGTCTTCGACGCGGAGTTCCGCCGCCTCTGGACGTCGTACCGGGCCTACAACCACGAGTTCGCCGCCACCCTGGCCGCCGAGGCGGACCCGGGCGCGGCGGTCCTGGTGCAGGACTACCACCTGGCCCTCGTCCCCGGTCAGCTGCGCGAACTCCGCCCGGACCTGCGGATCGCGCACTTCACCCACACCCCGTGGGCGTCCCCCGAGTACCTGCGGATGCTGCCCGACGACATCCGCGAGGAGCTGCTGTGGGGCATGCTCGGCGCGGACGAGCTGGGCTTCCACACCCGGGCCTGGGCCGACGCGTTCCTGGGCTGCGCGGGCGACGGGAGCGACGGCACCCGCGTCACCGTCCACCCGCTGGGCGTCGACGGCGAGGACCTGCGGGCCCTCGCGCACCGGCCCGAGGTGGACCGACGGCTCGCCCGGCTCCGGGAGGAGGTCGGGGACCGCAGGACCATCGTCCGGGTCGACCGCACCGAGCTGTCGAAGAACATCCTGCGCGGCCTCCTCGCCTTCCGCGAGCTGCTCACCGTCCACCCCGAGTGGCGCGACCGGGTCGTCCACCTGGCCTCCGCCTACCCCTCGCGGCAGGACCTGGAGGTCTACCGCGCCTACACGGCCTCGGTGGCGGAGCTCGCGGAGGAGATCAACGCGGAGTTCGGCACGGCCGCCTGGACACCGGTCCAGGTCTCCGTGAAGGACGACTTCACCCGCTCCCTGGCCGCGTACCGTCTCGCGGACGTCGCCCTGGTCAACCCGGTGCGCGACGGCATGAACCTGGTGGCCAAGGAGATACCGGTGGTCTCGGAGGCGGGCTGCGCGCTCGTCCTCTCGACGGGCGCGGGCGCCTACGAGGAGCTGAAGGACGACGCGCTCACGGTGAACCCCTTCGACGTGTCGGAGACCGCCGAGGCGCTCCACACCGCCCTCTCCATGCCCCCGTCCGAACGGGCCGACCGCTCCAAGCGTCTCGCCGCCGCGGCGACGGCCCTGCCCCCGCAGCGCTGGTTCCTGGACCAGCTGGAGTCGCTGCGGAACGGCTAGGAGCCCGGCCCGTCCGCCACGACACCCCCTAGGCGGCCGGCGGCGAGGACACCGCCCGCTCACGCCCCCACGCCGCCAGGGGACCGAGCGCGTCGTTGAGCCGGACGCCGTCCTCGGTCAGGGAGTACTCGACGCGGGGCGGCGTCTCGTCGTACGAGACGCGGCGCACGATGCCGTCCGCCTCCAGCTCCCGCAGGTGCGAGGCGAGGACCTTCTCGGTGACGCCCGGGACGAGTCTCCGCAGCTCCCCGAAGCGGCGGTGCGGCTGCTCGTGGAGCGCCCACAGGATGAGCACCTTCCACTTGCCGCCGATGACCTCCAACGCGGTGTCGATCCCACAGACGTGCCCGTCCGGCTCGCCGGGCCGGTTCAGCGTCGCCATGCCCCCACCCTTCCGACCTGCTGGCTTCCCCCGGGGTAACCACCCACTCCGAAGTGCGTACTTGATCACCTCCGGGCCTCGAACCAGCCTAGTGGGCATGACAGAGACCCACGGGGACAAGAGCCCCGTCACCCTCCTCGGCCTCGGCGCCATGGGCACCGCGCTCGCCCGCACCTGGCTCGCCGCAGGCCATCCGCTCACCGTCTGGAACCGCACCCCCGGCCGCGCGGCACCGCTCGCCGCCGACGGCGCGAAGGTCGCCGACAGCGCCGCCGAGGCGGTCGCGGCGAGCCCGCTCGTCGTGGTCTGCCTGCTCGACGACGCCTCCGTCGAGGAGACGCTCGACGGCGTCGACCTGACCGGCAGGGACCTGGTGAACGTGGTCACCGGCACCCCCGCCCAGGCCCGTGCCCGCGCCGCGTGGGCCGAGCGGCGCGGCGCCCGCTACCTGGACGGCGGCATCATGGCCGTCCCGCCGATGATCGGGGTCCCGGAGGCCGGCGGCTACGTCTTCTACAGCGGCTCGCGAGAGCTGTTCGAGGAGCACCGGGAGACCCTGGCCGTCCCGGCGGGCACCACGTACGTCGGCGAGGACGCGGGCTTCGCGGCCCTGCACGACGTCGCCCTGCTCAGCGCCATGTACGGGCTGTTCGCCGGTATGACGCACGCCTTCGCCCTGATCCGCCGGGAGGACATCGACCCGGTCGCGTTCGCCCCGCTGCTCACCGGCTGGCTCGCGGCGATGGCCCCCGCGGCCCACACCACCGCCCGGCAGCTCACCAGCGGCGACTACACGACGGACGTGGTCTCGAACCTGGCGATGCAGGTGGCCGGCACCCCCACCTTCCTGACCACCGCGGAGGAACAGGGCGTCAGCCCGGAGCTGCTCCGGCCGTACTTCGAGCTGATGCGCCGACGGCTCGCCGCCGGCAGCGGCGAGGAGGACCTGACGGGCCTGGTGGACCTCCTGGTACGGAAGCCCTGAGGGTACGGAAGCTCAGCCCTCGCCCACCGCCGTCGCCAGCGCCGCCAGGAGGTCCACCACCGCCGCCGGGCCCGCCACCGCGAGGTCCGCGCGCTCGGCGAGTTCCGGTACCTCGGCGGAGCCGCTGCAGACCAGCAGGCCCGGGGTGCCGTCGGAGCGGAGCTTCTCCACGGCGGCGAAGGCGGGCAGGTCGCCCAGGTCGTCCCCGGCGTAGAGCACGGACCCGGCGCCCGTCTCCCGTACGTACTCCGCGAGGGCCACGCCCTTGTCCATGCCCGGGGGCCGCAGCTCCAGCACCATGCGGCCGGGTTCCAGGACGAGCCCGTGGTGGGTGGCGAGGTCGCCGAGGGGCCCCTTGAGGGCCTCGAAGGCGCCCTCGGGGTCGACGGCGCGGCGGGTGTGGACGGCGAGCGCGCGGCCCTTCTCCTCGATCCAGACGCCCTGCCAGGCGCCGGCCCGGTCGAGGAAGCCGGGGAGTTCGGCGCGGACGGAGGCGACGCCCGGGTGGGGGGCGGCGGCCCGGACGGTGCCGGTGACGGCGTCCCAGCGTTCGGCGCCGTAGTGGCCGAGGACGACGAGGTGTTCCAGGCCGGGGACCCCGGCGAAGCCCCCGTAGCGGACGGCGACCCCGGCGGGGCGGCCGGTCACGACGGCGATGGAGGCGACCTCGGGGGCGAGGGCGGCCAGCGCCTCGACGGCGCCGGGGTGGGCGCGGGCGCTTTCGGGGTCGGGGACGATCTCGGCGAGGGTGCCGTCGAAGTCGAGGGCGACGACGGCCTTCTCGGGCCGCGCGAGGAGCGCGGCCAGACCGTCGCGGCCGGCGGAGGTGGTCGGGTGCGGGAGGCTGTTGACCATGTTCCCGACCCTACCGACGTGAGGCGCCCGCGTCAGCGGGGCCGAACGGGACGGCGCCGGGCACCGTCCTATCTCCGCCGCTGCCGGTCGTCCCGCACCCGCCGCAGCCGGTTGACCGTCACCGGGTCGTGGGCGAGGGCGCGCGGGTCGTCGAGGAGGGCGTTGAGCAGCTGGTAGTAGCGGGTCGGCGAGAGCCCGAGGCGCTCGCGCACCGCCCGCTCCTTGGCACCGGGCCCGGGCCACGAGCGGCGCTCGACGGCGAGAAGGGCCCGCTCGCGCGTGCCGAGCCCGCCGTCGCCCTCGTCGCTGTCCACCGCTTCCCGGTCCTCGGTCATACGACCAACCTATTACTCGGCGTTCTCGGCCGCCGTCGCCGCCCGACCGATCGTGCCGAGGACCTCGGACGGGCGACCGCCCGGGGTGACGGCCTTGCCGATGTTCTGCTTGACGTTCTCGCTGACCTGGGCCCAGGACGTCTTGCCGACCGGCGGGAGCTGGCTGTCCGGGAGGGTCTTGAGGAAGACGCGCAGGTTGGCGTGTTCGGGCTCGGTCTCCATGCGGGTGGAGGCGCTGACGGTGACCGGCAGGAGGTCGTTGTCGCCGGCGAACTTCAGGACGTTCTCGTCGTTGAAGGCGAAGTTGAGGAAGGCGCCGATCTCCTTGCGGTGACCGTTCTGCTTGAAGCCCATGATCCAGTCGGCGACGCCCATGGCGGCCTTCGGCGGGCCGTCGACGCCGGGGAGCGGGACCTGCCCGACCTTGACGCCCTTCTTGGCGGCCTCCTTCAGGAGGGAGGGGTGGCCGTTGAGCATGCCGACCTCGCCGTCCGCGAAGGCGGCGAAGGCGGCCTTGCGGTTGAGCTTGCCGGGGGCGACCGGCCCGGTGAGGCCCTTGCCGACGAGGTTCTTCTTGAGCCAGTCGAAGGTCTTGATGTTGGAGTCGGAGTCGACGGCGTAGTGGTCGGTGCCGTCGGTCCAGCCGCCACCGCCGCTGAGCATCCACATCAGGGCCTCGGCCTGTGCCTCCTCGGGGCCGAGCGGCAGGGCGAACGGGGTCCGGACACCGTTGTCCTTCAGCTTCTCGGCGGCGGCGGCGAGCTCGTCCCAGGTGGTGGGGGGCTTCACGCCGGCCTCGTCGAAGAGGGCCCGGTTGTAGAAGAGCGGCCGGGTGGAGGCGACGAAGGGCAGCCCGTACTGGGTGCGCTTGTGCTCGCCCGCCGCGACGAGCGGGGCGAGGAAGTTGGCCTGGACGGGTATGGAGAGGAGCTCGTCGGCGGCGTACAGCTCGCCGGCGGCCGCGTAGTCGGCGTAGGCGCCGATCTGGGCGATGTCGGGGGCCTTGTCGGCCTTGACCATCTCGGCGACCTTGCGGTCGACGTCGTCCCAGGACTCGATCTGCACCTCGACCTTGACGCCGGGGTGCTCCGCCTCGAAGGCGGAGACGAGGTCGGTCCAGTACTTCTTGGTGGTGTCGCCACCCGTGAGGTCGTAGTCGGCGGCGACCAGTCTGAGGGTCACGTCGCCGGAGTCGCCCCCGAGGGAGCCACAGCCGGCGACCGTGGCGGTCAGCCCGAGTGCGGCGACGGCCGCGGTCAGTCCAAGGAATCGTCGCCGCTCCACGGCTTCATCCACCTTTTGCTCGTCGTTGAGCTGCATCGAGCCGCACGTTTGCTCTGCGCAGGGCCGTAAGTCTCCCCCGTAGGGGGGTATGAGGTCTACACCACTCGGGTATCACTTCCGCAACGTCAAGGGGACCATGACCCCATGACGGGTCCCGAATTTGTATCCGAGCGCAACAATCCTCGGCAGTGGACTAGACCTTTTGGGTCCCGGCGCGCCAAACTGTCACCCGTGAGACACGTCATCGCCCTGGATGTGGGCGGCACCGGTATGAAGGCCGCCCTCGTCGGGGCGGACGGCACCCTGCTCCACGAGGCCCGCCGCGCCACCGGGCGCGACCGCGGCCCCGAGGCCGTCGTGGAGACGATCCTCGGCTTCGCCGCGGACCTCCGCACCCTCGGCCAGGAGCGGTACGGCGAGCCCGCCGCCGCGGCCGGAGTCGCCGTCCCCGGGATCGTCGACGCCGAGAACGGCATCGCCGTCTACGCCGCCAACCTCGGCTGGCGCGACGTTCCCATGCGCGAACTCCTCAGCGAGAGACTCGACGGCGTCCCCGTCGCCCTCGGCCACGACGTGCGCACCGGCGGCCTCGCCGAAGGACGCATCGGCGCGGGCAACGGCGCCGACCGCTTCCTCTTCGTCCCCCTCGGCACCGGCATCGCGGGCGCCATCGGCATCGGCGACCGCATCGAGGCGGGCGCCCACGGCTACGCCGGCGAGATCGGCCACATCGTCGTCCGCCCCGGCGGCACCGCCTGCGGCTGCGGCCAGCACGGCTGCCTGGAGCGGTACGCCTCCGCCTCCGCCGTCTCCCAGGCCTGGGCCGCGGCGAGCGGCGACCCCGAGGCCGACGCGGCCGACTGCGCCAAGGCCGTCGAGTCCGGCGACGCCACGGCCGTCCGGATCTGGCAGGAGGCCGTCGACGCCCTCGCGGACGGCCTGGTCACCGCCCTCACCCTGCTGGACCCCCGCACGCTCATCATCGGTGGCGGACTCGCCGAGGCCGGGGAAACCTTGTTCACACCACTCCGGGCCGCGGTGGAGGAGCGAGTCACGTTCCAGAAGCTGCCCGCCATCGTCCCGGCGGCCCTCGGGGACACCGCCGGATGCCTGGGCGCGGGCCTCCTCGCCTGGGACCTGCTCGCCGAACAGCGCCCCACCGACTCGGAGGTTTCCGCCTGATGGCCGATCACAAGGTTCTCGCCGGCGCACACGTCGTGCTGCCCACCGGAATCGTCGAGAACGGACGTGTGATCGTCGAAGGCGACCGCATCGTGGGGAGCGCGCCGGAAGGCGCCCCGGCCCTCGACCTGACCGGGCACTGGCTCGTCCCCGGCTTCGTCGACATGCACAACCACGGCGGCGGCGGCGCCTCCTTCACCTCCGGCACCGTCGACGAGGTCCTCAAGGGCGTCCACACCCACCGGCTGCACGGCACCACCACCGTCGTCGCCTCCTTCGTCACCGGCGAGATGGACTTCCTCATCCAGCGGGCCGGGCTGCTCTCCGAGCTCGCCGAGCAGGGCGAGATCGCGGGCATCCACTTCGAGGGCCCGTTCATCTCCCCCTGCCGCAAGGGCGCCCACGACGAGACGCTCCTGCGCGACCCCGACCCGGCCGACGTCCGCAAGCTCGTCGACGCGGCCCGCGGCCGGGCCAAGATGGTCACCCTCGCCACCGAACTGCCCGGCGGCCTCGACTCCGTACGCCTGCTCGCCGAGCACGGCGTGATCGCCGCCATCGGCCACACCGACGCCAGCTACGAGCAGACCGTCGAGGCCATCGACGCGGGCGCCACCGTCGCCACCCACCTCTACAACGCGATGCCCGCCCTCGGCCACCGCGCCCCCGGCCCGATCGCCGCCCTCCTGGAGGACGAGCGGATCACCGTCGAGCTCATCAACGACGGCACCCACCTCCACCCCGCCGCCCTGGAGCTCGCCTTCCACCACGCCGGCCCCGAGCGCGTCGCCCTCATCACCGACGCCATGGACGCCGCCGGCTTCGGCGACGGCCGCTACATGCTCGGCCCCCTGGAGGTCGAGGTGAAGGACAGCGTCGCCCGCCTCGTCGAGGGCGGCTCGATCGCCGGCTCCACGCTCACCCTGGACCGGGCGTTCAAGCGCGCCGCCACGATCGACGGGCTCCCCGTCGAGTCGGTCGTCCAGGCCATCTCCGCCAACCCGGCCCGCCTCCTCGGCGTGTACGACCGCGTCGGCTCCCTGGAGCCCGGCAAGGACGCAGACCTCGTCGTCCTCGACGCCGGGTTCAACCTCAAGGGCGTCATGCGCAAGGGCGCCTGGATCGTCGACCCGACGGCGGACCAGGCCGTCTGATCAGGAGTCATACCGAAGGGCGGTGGGCCAGGGGTCTGGGCCTACCGCCTTTCGTTTGGCATGATCGGTGCCCGTCGGAGCGTGCGTTCCGCAGGACTTCACACGGAGTACGGAGGGGGGACAGGTGATTCTCACGGTCACCCTCAACACCGCGGTGGACCTCACCTACCGCGTCCCCGCGCTCACCCCGCACGCCTCCCACCGGGTCACCCAGGTCATCGAACGCCCCGGCGGCAAGGGCCTCAACGTCGCCCGCGTCCTCGCCGCCCTCGGCCACGAGACCGTCGCCACCGGCTTCGCGGGCGGCGCGACCGGAGCCGTACTCCGGGAGCAACTCGCCGCGACCCCCGTGCGGGACGAACTCGTCGGCACCGCGGGACCCACCCGCCGCACCGTCGCGATCGTCGACGCCACCACCGGCGACACCACGCAGCTCAACGAGCCGGGCCCGACCGTCACCGCCGCCGAGTGGACCGCCTTCCGCACCCGCTTCACCACGCTCCTGGACGGCGCCCAGGCGGTCGCCCTCTGCGGCAGCCTCCCGCCGGGCATCCACGTGGGGGCGTACGCGGAACTCGTCCGGCTCGCCCGCGCCGCCGCCGTGCCCGTCCTCCTCGACACCAGCGGCGAACCCCTGCGGCGCGGCATCGCCGCCCGCCCGGACCTGGTCAAACCCAACGCCGACGAACTCGCCCAGCTCACCGGCTCCCGCGACCCGCTGCGCGCGACCCGCGACGCCCGGGGCCGGGGCGCCCGCACGGTGGTCTCCTCGCTCGGCCCCGAGGGCCTGCTCGCCGCGACCCCCGAGGGCCTCTGGCGCGCGGCCCCGCCCGCGGCCGTGAAGGGCAACCCCACGGGCGCGGGCGACTCGGCCGTCGCGGGCCTCCTGTCGGGCCTGGCCGACGACGCCCCCTGGCCGGACCGCCTGGCCCGCGCCGTCGCCCTCTCGGCGGCGACGGTGCTCTCGCCGGTGGCGGGCGAGTTCGACCCGGCGGCGTACGAGGAACTGCTGCCGCGGGTGCGGACGACGAAGCTGAACGACCTGGCGTGAGCACGCCGGGGACCCCAGGCGGACGAAAGGGCCCGTGAGCACCGGATCGTCCGGTGCTCACGGGCCCTGCGCACTGCGTGGGAGCGGCTACGGGTGCCCGGCGGGGGCGGCCGTCACCGTCCGGTCTTCCCCGCCTCCAGGTAGACCTGGTCCAGGATCGCGTCGCAGGAGTTCCCCGCTTCGCAGGAGATCTTCAGCGCGTTGTCGCCCTTCTTGAGGTTCACGTAGGCGTACGTGTAGGTCCAGCCCTTCTCCCAGTCGCCCTCGGCGGCCTTCGCGAAGTTGGACATGTTCACCTTGCGGGGCGTGGCGTCGTTGACCGTCAGCGAGGTCTCGGCGTCCTTGCCGGGCACGCCGTAGATGATCCGCAGCGTGTAGTCCCCGTTCTCCGGCACGTTGACGGACCAGCTCGCCGAGCCGCCCACGCCGTTGAAGGCCACGTAGGAGCCGTCCGGCCCCTTCGCGCCCTTGACGTCCTTGGCGATGGCGGCCGGGCCGCCCAGCTTCAGCGTCGCCGCGTCCTGCTTCGGGAGTTCTGCCGGGGTCTTGTCCGCGCTCGGCTCGGTGCTGGGCTGCTCGGAGACCGTGGACGGGGCGGTCGGAGCGGTGGTGCCGCCCGTCTGCTTGTCCTTGTCGTCCTTGCCGGAGTTCGTGATCACCGCGGCGGCGATGCCGACCACCACGACCGCGACGACCGCGACCGCGCCGATGAGGATGCCCCGGGTGTTGGGGCCGCGGCCCGAGCCGCCGTGGTGCTGCTGCGGCGGGTGCTGGCGGGGCGGCTGCTGGCCGCCGTAGGTCTCGGGCGCGGCGTACTGCGCCGTCGGCTGGCCGTACGGCGCCTGCTGCTGCTGCGGCACGTAGGCCTGGTTCTGCTGGTGGCCGCCGTACTGGCGCTCGCCGACCGTTCTGACCTGGTTGTACGACGTCCGGGGCACGCCGGGCTGAGCCTGCGCGGGGCCGGGGTAGCCGTAGCCGCCCCCACCCGGGGGCTGGGCGCCCGCGGCCTGACCGTCCTCGTACAGGTAGCCGAACGGGTCGTCGTTCTCGGGCTTGTTCGCGCCGTCGTTACCGGCAGCCATCCGGGTTCCTCTCCATGCTCGCCAGCCGTCGCCGACCGGCCGAGCCTACCCCGAACGGACCAGCCCCCGAAGCGGTCCCGGGCGTGTCAAGGGCCTCAGCCGGCGCGCCGGTGCACCTTGGCGCGCGAGCGCTTCTCCACGTACATCCGCTGGTCGGCGGAGTTCAGGACCTCTTCCACGGACATGCCGCACTCGGCCCATCCGATGCCGAAACTCGCCCCGACGCGGACCGCCCGGCCGTCCACCCGGATCGGCGGAATGATCGCGTTGCGCAGCCGTACGGCCAGGTCGGCGGCGTCGGCGGAGCCGAGCCCGTCGGCGAGGACGACGAACTCGTCGCCGCCGAGCCGGGCGACCGTGTCACCGTCGCGGACCCCGGTGGTGAGCCGGCGGGCGACCTCGATGAGAACCGCGTCGCCGGTGTGGTGCCCGAAGCGGTCGTTGATCGACTTGAAGCCGTCGAGATCACAGAAGAGGACCGCGAGGCCCTTGGTGCCGTCGTCGATGTCACCGCCCGTGGGGGCGACGATGTGGACGTGGTGGTCGTACGGTCCGACGCCGCCCGCCGGCTCGAAACCGAAGCCGTGCTCGTGTTCGTGCTCGTACGGCGACTCGTAGCCGGAGTGCCCGGAGTCGTAACCGGGCTGCCCGGGGTCGTAACCGGGCCGTCCGGGGTCGTGACCGGGGCCGTGCCCCGTCTCGTAGCCGCCGTCCCGCCCGGACTCGTACCCCCCGCCGTACCCGGCGGCCTGCTCGGCCGCCGCGTGCGCCGCCGGGCGCTCGCAGAGCCGGGCGGAGAGCCGGGAGCGCAGCTCGGCGCTGTTCGGAAGGCCGGTGAGGGCGTCGTGCGAGGCGCGGTGCGCGAGCTGGAGCTCGTGGCGCTTGCGCTCCTCGATGTCCTCGACGTGGGTGAGGAGGAAACGGGGGCCGTCGGCGGTGTCGGCGACGACCGAGTTGCGGAGGGAGACCCACACGTACGTGCCGTCGCGCCGCCCGAGCCGCAGCTCCGCCCGGCCGCCCTCGGCGGAGGTCCGCAGCAGGGTGCCTATGTCCTCGGGGTGGACGAGGTCGGCGAAGGAGTAGCGCCGCATGACGGAGGCGGGCCGCCCCAGGAGCCGGCACAGCGCGTCGTTGGTACGGAGCAGCCGGCCGTGCTGGTCGCCGCCCATCTCGGCGATGGCCATGCCGGAGGGGGCGTACTCGAAGGCCTGCCGGAACGACTCCTCGCTGGCGCGCAGGGCCTGCTGCTCCCGCTCCAGGCGGACCAGGGCGCGCTGCATGTTGGAACGGAGCCGGGCGTTGCTGATGGCTATCGCCGACTGGGAGGCGTACATCTGGAGCGCCTCCTGGCCCCAGGGGCCGGGGTGCCGGCCGTTGCGCGGGCGGTCGACGGATATGACGCCGAGGAGCTCACGGCCGGAGCCGGACGCGTACATCGGGGCGTAGAGCCGGTCGTGCGGGTGCCACTCGTCCTCGAAGCGGGGCGCGGGGCCGTCGGTGTGCCACTGGGGGACGTCGTCCTCCATCAGCACCCAGCCCTCGGTGTGCGGGATGAACCGCAGGTCGCCCCAGGCGGCGGCCATGGTGAGGCGCCGCTCCCAGGAGGCGCGGGAGCCGACCCGGCCGGTGATCAGGGCCTCGGCGGCGGAGCTTCCGGCGAAGGCGGCGACGACGAGGTCACCGTCGGGGCGTACGAGGTTGACGCAGGCCAGCTCGTAGTTGAGACCGGCGACCACACCGTCGGCGACGGTCTGCAGGGTGTCCGCCAGGCTGCGCGCAGTGTTGAGGTCCGCCACGACCTGATGCAGCTGCCGCAGGGTCGAGAGACGGACGTACGGCTCCGACTCGGTCTCCATCGCTCGCTCTCCCCGAGACCTCGACAGCAACTCCAGGGTTCTCATCGGCTTCGTGTGGCACCGGCGTGTTGCAACCTCGTGTTTCACATACAGTCTCGTGCCACTGAATCACAGCGAGCTGCGCACCCGGTACACAGGGTCAGCAAATACTCGCCTCTGTGACTCAAGTCACAGCAGGTCATGGCGGGTTGCGACCGGCCCGCGCGAGGCACGGCCGACGGGCCCGGGAATCCGGCGCGGGAAGGGCCGGCCGGGGCCTGAGGTCCTAGGACCGGCGAGGGTGCCGGACTGGTCCCCGGGCCCGATGCGCCCCCCGGAAGGCCCGGACTAGCGTGCGGGTGTGCTGCAGAAGACCCCCGCCTCGCCCCCCGTGTCCGATCTGGCGATCCCTCATGCTGAGGGGGTGAGCAACGACGACTTCCGGGCGGCCATGTCCCGCCTCGCGGCCGGCGTGGTCCTGGTGACCGCGCACGACCCCGACGACGGCCCGCGCGGCGAGGACGTCGGCATGACCGCCACCGCGTTCGTGTCCGTCTCCCTCGACCCGCCCCTGGTCATGGTCAGCCTCCGCAACGGCTCCCGCATGGACGACCTGCTCACCGACGTCCCCATGTGGGCGGTGTCGATCCTCGCCCAGGACCAGCGGCACATCGCCGGGCGCTTCGCGATGAAGAACCGCGTCAGCGACCGGCTCCTCTTCGCCGACCTTCCGTTCACCCGCGGCGAGGAGAGCGGCGCCCCGCTCATGGGCGGCGCGCTCGCCACCCTGGAGTGCCGTACGGAGAACCGCGTCGTCGCCGGCGACCACACGCTCGTCGTGGCCCGCGTCCTCACCGTCGGCGACCCGACCCCGCAGGGCGACCCGCTGACCTACTACCAGGGGAAGTACCGGCACCTGTCCTGAGGCGGCGAGCCAGGGACGGGGAGGGAGTGGCGCGAGCGCGCCATCGCTCCCGCGTCACGGCCCGGCGGTGATGGGGCCCGGGGCTCTTCCCGCTCCTCTTGACGCGTCCCCTTCGCCTCGGGCCCCTTCAGCAGGTGAGGCATCTCGCCACAGAGCGGGCCGGATGTTGTCGGCCGCCGTGGTCCAGGCAACACCGACAGCGGGCTGTACGTAGGCGATGCGCAGAAGCCGACCGCCGTGCCACTCGTCCACGACGGCCGTCAGCACCCCCTCCCCCCGACTCGCGATGTCGCGAACCCTCCGGTGGAGGAAGGGGTGGCCCTCCCGGTCATCGGCGGACGGTGCGCTCACCGCTCGGACTCCTCGCAGGCGTCGAACCACTCGTCGAGGAACTTCCGCCATCCGGCCTCGGCACGCGCACGGAGAGCCGGGCTCAGCCCTGCCGGCGGCACGGGAGCAGCGTGCTGAGGTTCGTCAGCATCCGTCGTTTCCATGGAGCAACCTTAAGCGAAAGGCGCTTAAAGCGGCAAGCGCTTAAGGGTGCTCTCCGTCCGCCAGGGACAAGGAAGTAGGGTCGCTGACAACATTCAGCTGGAGGTAGGAACATGTCGGGCGATGCGTGGATCAGCGAGACTGCGCCGTATCTGGCACCGCGCAAACCCGGCCAGAGCGACGCATGGACCGACGAGGCCGCTCGCCGTGGCCGCCACGGCGGCCAGCGACTTCTCCAGGCAGGCGAAACGGACGCTCCCGACGCCGTCCGCGCCGCCTTGCGGTTGCCCTCCACCGAGCGCGTGATCGTCAGGCGCCGCCTGATCCTGCTCGATGACCGGCCCGTGGAGCTGGCCGATTCGTACTACCCCATCTCCGTCGCCGGCGGCACGCCCTTGGCGGAACCGCGCAAGGTCCCCGGCGGCGCCGTCACCCTGCTCAAGGAGCTGGGATACACCGGCGCCGAGATCGTGGAGGACGTCAGTGCCGCCCTCGCCACCGCGGAGGAGTGCGAGGACCTGGGGCTGCCCGAGGGCAGCGCTGTCCTCCACCTGCTCCGCCTGACGCTGACCGCCGACGGGACACCGATGGAGGCCTCCCTGATGACCATGCCGGCGGGCAGGCACCTCATGTACCGGCTCGGGAAGCAGGGCGTGTGATGGCGAAGGAGTTCAAGGACCCGAGATCACCACACCAGAAGATCGCGGCCGAGATTCGACGGAAGATCACCCGCGGCGACCTCCCTCCGGGAAGCAAGCTGGGCTCGACGGCCGAGCTGATGGAGCAGCACGGCGGCGTGGCCAACACGACCGTCCAGAAGGCCCTCCAGGCCCTGAAGGCCGAGGGACTCCTCGAAGGGCTCCCCGGCAAGGGCGTATACGTGCGGCACCACGCGCAGCAGTCCGTCGAGCCGATCGCCTATATGCGGCCGAACGGGCAGGGCGAGCCCTACGCGTGGATCTCCGAGGCCGCGAAGCGGCAGCAGGTCGGCAGGTCCCAGCTCCTCGACGTCGAGGTCGTCGTCCCGCCGAGGGAAGTGGGCGAAGCCCTACGGCTGGAGAACGGCGGGCGAGCCGTGCTCCGCAGACAGATCCTGTTCCTGGACGAGGAGCCGACGGAACTCACGAGGTCCTACTACCCACTGAGCCTGGTCGAGGGCACGGCCATCCTGGAGAAGAAGCGGATTCGAGGCGGTACACCGGCGCTGCTCCACTCGATGGGCTTCCCTCCACGCGAGTTCGTGGACGAGCTGTCGTCCGAGATCCCGACGGAGGAAGAAGTCGTGGCGCTGGAGCTGCCGAAGGACATGCCCGTGCTGGTCGCCTTCCGGGTGGTCTACTCCGACGCCGGTCGTCCGATCGAGGTCACGCTGATGACGAAGGCGGCGCACCGGTACCGGATGCGCTACCGCCTGCCCGTGACGTAGCCCGCCAACCGTCTCGCGGGGCGCTCAGCCCCAGTCGCGGGACTGGCGGGTGCGCTTGGTCTCCGAGCGCTGCTTCTTCTCCCGCAGCCGGCGCTCGTTGATACCGCGCGGGATCTTCGTCGGCCTGCGGGGCTTCGGCGGCGGGGCCGTCGCCTCGGCGAGGAGCGCGGCGAGCCGCACCGCAGCCGTCTCGCGGTTGCGCCACTGGGAGCGGTGCTCCGAGGCGCGGACCGTCACGACGCCGTTCACCAGGCGGGAGGCGAGCCGCTCCAGGGCACGGGCCTTCCACACCTCGGGCAGCGACTCGGTGGCCGCGAGGTCGAAGCGGAGCTCGACCTGGGAGTCGCTGGTGTTCACATGCTGTCCGCCCGGGCCCGACGAACGCGAGAAACGCCACTGGAGCTCGGCCTCGGGGAGCGAGACGGAGCCGCGGATGGGGTACGGACCGGACATGCCCTCCATGTTCCCCGCTGTGGGCCATCGGAGTCATCCTCTTTTCGTCCGGAACCCGCCGGGAACCGACAGGGGCGGGTACGCGTTTCTCCAGGCGACGACACCACGATGAAAGGGACTTTCCATGGCTGTGAGCCTGTCCAAGGGCGGCAACGTCTCTCTGACCAAGGAGGCCCCGGGCCTCACCGCTGTCACCGTGGGCCTCGGCTGGGACGTCCGTACGACCACCGGCACCGACTTCGACCTCGACGCCTCGGCGATCGGTGTCGACGCCGCCGGGAAGGTCGCCTCCGACGCGCACTTCGTCTTCTTCAACAACAAGTCGACGCCGGACCAGACCATCGTCCACACCGGTGACAACCGCACCGGCGAGGGCGGCGGCGACGACGAGCAGATCAACGTCAACCTCGCGGCCCTCCCGGCCAACGTCGACAAGATCGTCTTCCCGGTCTCCATCTACGACGCGGTCGCCCGCTCGCAGAACTTCGGCCAGGTCCGCAACGCGTACATCCGCATCGTCAACCAGGCCGGTGGCGCCGAGCTCGCGCGCTACGACCTCTCCGAGGACGCCGCCGTCGAGACCGCCATGGTCTTCGGTGAGCTGTACCGCAACGGCGCCGAGTGGAAGTTCCGCGCGGTCGGCCAGGGCTACGCCTCGGGCCTGGAGGGCATCGCCCGCGACTTCGGCGTGAACCTCTAGGACCCCCTGAGGCCTGCGGCAAGATCTACGGACCACCGGGTGGGACGTAGGGCCCCCGCAGGACCTCACACGGACCCCGTAGGACCTCCGCGGGACCTCACACGGACCCCGTAGGACCTCCGCGGGACCTCGTAGAGCCCCGGCCGGGATTTCCCGCCGGGGCTCTACCCTTGCCGCGTGATCGTCGAAGCCCTCGTGCCCAAGGCCCTGGAGGACGGTGCGGCCCTCCCCGGCGCGCTGCTCACCGAACTCACCGCGCTGTACGCGTCCGACGAGGAGTTCCACCAGCTCGGCGGCGACTTCCCCGACCCCTCCGCCATCCGTCCCGAGCAGGTCGCGGCCGCCCTCGCCGACGAACTCGCCCAGCCCACCGCCGAGGTCCTCCTGGCCCGCTCCGAGGGCCGGCTCGTCGCCGTCGCCGTGACCCTCGGCCGCCACCCCGACCCGGCCGACCCCGACCCGTGGCTCGGGCTGCTCCTGGTCCACGGCGACGAACGGCGCGCGGGCCACGGACGCCGCCTCGCCGCGTACGTCGAGGACCGCTTCCGCGCCGAGGGCCGCACCGGGCTGCGGCTCGCCGTCCTGGAGGACAACCCGCGGGCGCTGGCCTTCTGGACCTCCCTCGGTTACGAGGAGACCGACCGCCGCCCGGACCGCGCCCACGGCCGCCCCTGCGTGGTCATGCGCAAGCCCCTCCGCTGACCCCGGCCAGCGGGAGCGCGTCGGCCGCCGCCGGGGAGAGCTCCTCCACCGGCCCGGCCAACGGCCGCCACGCCACGGCCTCCGTGCTGCCGTCCGTCTCGGTGACGGCCAGGGGGTCCCCGGGCCGGAGCTCCACCGCGTAGAAGAGCGCCACCAGGTGCCAGGTCACGCCGTTCCGCGTGGCCTCGTACGTGCGGGCGTCGACCAGCCGGGCCCCGGCGAGGACGCGCCCCGTCTCCTCGTACAGCTCCCGCGCCAGCGCCTCCACCGGCTGCTCCCCGGGGTCGATCCCGCCGCCCGGGAGGTGCCAGAGACCGGGCTCGAAGACCGGCGAGGCCTCCGACAGGCGGGTCAGGAGCAGGTGGTCGCGCTCGACGACGATCGCGTAGGCCGAGACGCGCTTGCGCACGGGCGTGTTCATCGGTTCCCTTCCGGGGATCTGCGGGAGGCGGCCCCGGTGGGGGCCGCCGGTTCAGTGGTCACCGGCCCGCGCGACCAGTCCGGCCTCGTGCGCGGTGAGGGCGGCCTCCACCCGGTTGCGCGCCCCGAGTTTGGCGAGGACGGCGCTGACGTGCGCCTTCACGGTGCCCTCGACCAGATGGAGCCGGGCCCCGATCTCCGCGTTGGAGAGCCCCGCTCCGAGCCCCGCGAGCACGTCCCGCTCCCGTGGCGTCAGGTGGTCGAGGGAGCGGCGCGGCCGGGCGGCACGATGGGCGCGCAGTCCCGCGATGACCCGGGCGGCCACCCTCGGCGACAGATACGCCCCGCCCGCTCCCACCGCCTGCACGCCGTGGAGGAGTTCCCGGGGGTCGTCCGCCTTCAGCAGGAAGCCGCTGGCCCCTTCTTCGAGCGCGCGCGAGATGAACGCGTCCTCCCCGAAGGTCGTCAGCATGATCACGCCGGTCGCCGGCCGCACGCGGTGGATCCGGACCGCCGCCGCCAGGCCGTCGAGGCCCGGCATCCGGATGTCGAGGAGGACCACGTCGGGGCGGTGACGGCGGGTCAGCTCGACGGCCTCGTGCCCGTCGGCGGCCTCCGCGACCACCTCCGCCCGGTCGTCCCGGGCCAGGATGGCCCGCACCCCCGCCCGGACCATCGCCTCGTCGTCCGCCACCAGGACACGGACCGGGCGGCGGGCTGCTGCGCTCTCTTCCACCCCGCGAGCCTACGGCCGGAGGACGGGGCCGCACCCCTGACGAAGGGAAGGAAGGTGCTGCCGAACGCCCCATGTGTCGCCCCCGCGACCGCTCCTAGCGTCCACCCCGTGATCGCACTCCGAGAACTGACGAAACGCTACGGCGGCACCACCGCCGTCCACGGCCTCACCCTGGACGTCCGGGAAGGGAAGGTGACCGGCTTCCTCGGGCCCAACGGCGCCGGGAAGTCCACCACGATGCGGATGATCCTGGGCCTCGACCGTCCCTCCCGCGGCTCCGCCCTCATCGACGGCAGGCCCTACGCGGCCCTGCGCCACCCGCTCCGCGAGGTCGGCGCGCTCCTCGACGCGAAGGCCGTGCACCCGGCCCGCTCGGCCCGCTCCCACCTCGTCGCGCAGGCCCGCAGCAACGGCATCCCGGTCCGCCGGGTCGACGAGGTCCTCGACATGGTGGGCCTCGCCAAGGCGGCGCGACGCCGGGCCGGCTCGTACTCGCTGGGCATGTTCCAGCGTCTCGGCGTGGCCGGCGCGCTGCTCGGCGACCCCCCGACCCTCGTCCTGGACGAACCCGTCAACGGACTCGACCCGGACGGTGTGCGCTGGATGCGCCGGCTCGTGCGCGGCCAGGCCGCCCAGGGCCGCACGGTCCTCCTCTCCAGTCATCTGATGAGCGAGATGCAGCTGACCGCCGACCACCTCGTCGTCATCGGCCGGGGCAAGCTGCTCGCGGACACCCCGATGGCCGACTTCCTCGCGGACAGCGCCCTGGCGTCCGTACGGGTCGAGGTGCCCGACCCGGGAGAACGCTCCGTCCTCGTCCGCCACCTCGCGGCCGAACCCGGGGTGACGGTGGAGGCGGAGGCCGCGGCGACACCGGGGACGGTCGTCGTCCGGGGCCGGAGCGCCGCCCGGGTCGGCGACCTCGCCCACCGGTACGGCGTCCGGCTGCACCGGCTGAACGACGTGACGGCCTCCCTGGAGGAGGCGTACATGGATCTGACGGCGCGGAGCGTCGAGTACGTGACGGGAGGGGAGAACGGTGAGCGCGACCACGACGTGTGACGGAGTCCGGGACGGCGAGGGGAACCGGGCGGGCGACGGCTCCACGGGCAGCTTCGCGGGCGGTGGATTCACGGGGGCGTTCGGCGCCGAGTGGACCAAGCTGTGGTCGGTCCGCGCTCCGTACATCTGTCTGCTCGCCGCCCTCGCGGTGACCGGGGTGTACAGCTACTACTACGCCTCGATCGCCCGCATCAACGCCCAGCCCGTCCAGCCCCTCGGCAACGCCCCCGTCTCCTCCACCGTCCTCGTCCAGTTCGCCGTGGTCGTCCTGGCCATGGTCACGGTGACGGGCGAGTACACGACCACCAGCGTGCGCGCCTCGCTCCTCTGGGTGCCGGTCCGGCACCGGGTGCAGCTCGCCAAGGCGCTGCTCGCCGCGCTGGTCTCGTTCGCCGCCGGAACCGTGGGCGCGGTCCTCGGCATGGCGGTCTCCTGGGCCCCGTTCTCCGGCCACGCCTCCTTCGACGCCGCCTCGGCCGCCCGGCAGACCCTCGCCCTCGGCGGCTACTACGCCCTCGTCGCCGTCCTCACCGTGGGCGCGGCCTTCGCCACCCGGCACGCCGCCGGCACGCTCACCGTGCTCGTCACCCTCCTCTGGGCACTGCCGAGCACCCTCCTGGCCCTGGGCGGCCCCGCCCTGCTCACCCTCCACGACTGGCTCCCGCACAGCGCGGGCGACCACCTCATGCGCGGCGGCGCCGACGTCCCCTATCCGCCGGGCGCGGCCGTCCTGGTCCTGGCCGCCTGGGCGCTGGCCGCCCATCTGACGGGCCGGTACCTGCTGCTCCGGCGCGACGCGTAGCGTCGGCCGGATGACAGCCCCAGCGCCCCGGCGCGTCCTCGGCGACCTGGCCCTCTGGGCGGCCCTGTGCGGCGCCCACGTCGTCTGGTTCCGCGGCGACGCGACCCCCTCGGTCGTCCGGGACCTGGTGCTCCCGCTCCTCGTGGCGACCGTCGCCGTCCCGCTCGCCCGGCACCGGCCGACGGGGGCGGTCGCCCTGGCCGGCGCCCTCTGCGCCGTCGGCCTCGCGGACGCGACGAGCCCCGCGCACGTCTCGGTCCTGACCCTGGGCGCGGCGAGCTGCCTCCTCGGGGTGCGGGCCGCCGGGGCCCGCACCCCGCTGCTGGTCCTCGCGGGCTGCCTGGCCGCCGCCCTCGCCGTCTGCGCCGTCCTGCGGGCCGGGCCGGTGTGGTGGTTCTACACGCTGACCGTGCTGCCGACGGCGCTCCTCCTGCCGTGGCTCGCGGGCCGGTACTGGCGCGGGCGGACCGAGCTGGTGAGCGGCGGGTGGCGGCTGGCCCGCAGCCTGGAGGAGCGGCAGCGCTTCGTCGCGGAACGGGCGCGGCTGACGGAACGCGCCGACATCGCCGCCGACATGCACGACTCCCTGGGCCACGTCCTCAGCCTGGTCGCGCTGCGCGCCGGGGCCCTGGAACTCTCCCCCACGCTGGACGCGCGGGACCGGGAGGACCTCGCGGAACTGCGCCGGACGATCGCGGACGCCGTCGACCACCTACGGGAGACGGTCACGGTCCTGCGCACGGAGCCGGGGTCGGAGTCGGAGTCGGGGTGGGGGTCGGGGTCGGGCTCGGGGTCGGGGTCGGATGCTGGTTCTGGCCGGGATACGGATACGGGTACGGACGAGGGCACGGGAGCGGGCGCGAGCCCGGGCGCGGACGCGGACGCGCTCCTGCCGGCGGCCGTGGCCCCCGCCGACACCGTCGAGGCGCTCCTCGGCCGGGCGGTCGCCGCCGGCGTGCCCGTCCGCTGGGAGCGCGAGGGCCCGCCGCCCACGCTCTCCCCGCTGATCGAACGGGGGGTGTACCGGGTGGTGCGCGAAGCCCTCACCAACGCCACCAAGCACGCCCCCGGCAGCACCGTCCGGGTCCGCATCGCCCATGACCGCGACCACGACCGCACCCACGTACGGATCGTCAACGCCCTCCCCGTACCGGGCCCGTCGCCCACGCCCCCGGGCGGCGGCCACGGTCTGGCGGGACTGCGGGAGCGGGTCACCGTCCTCGGCGGCACGCTGCGGACCGGCCCGTACGAGGACGGGTTCCACGTCAGCGCCACCCTCCCGCACCGCGCGACGCCACCACACCGCGCCGAGGCGCCCGGCGACGGCGGCTCCGCGTCCGAGGCGGTCCGGCGGCTCGCCCAGGTGCGGCGCAGCGCCCGCCGCCGGCTCGCGGCCGCGTTCGCGGTACCCGCCGGGGCGGCGCTCTTCTTCGTACCGGCCGCCGTGTTCCTCGCGTACCAGCTGAGCACCGGTGTGCTGCCGCCGTCCGCCTACGAGGAGCTGCGCGTCGGCCGGACCCGTGCCGAACTCGCCGGGCTGCTCCCGGCGCGGCCCTTCCCGTATCCGCCGGACGGCGCGCGCTCGGCGCACCGGCCGCCCGGCACGGAGTGCGGGTTCTACCGCTCGAACGGCAACCTCCTGGCGGAGGTCGACCTCTACCGGCTGTGCTGGTCCGGCACGCGCCTGGCCGCCAAGGACGTGCTGAGGCCCTAGCGCCTGTCTGATCAGACAGGCCCTAGGGGCTCTCCGGCCGGCCGTCGCCGTACAGCCAGACGTCCCAGAGCGCGTCGAGATCGCGTCCGGCCACGCTCTCGGCGTAGGCGGTGAAGTCGGCCGTGGAGGCGTTGGCGTGACGGTACTTCGCGGGCCAGCCGCGCAGGATCCGATCGAAGGTCGCGTCGCCGACGGTCTCGCGCAGCTTGTGCAGGACCATCGCGCCCCGCTGGTACACGGGCGGGTCGAAGAGGTTCTCGGCGCTGGGCGGATCGGCGGGCGAGAAGGCCCAGTTGGCGTCCTGCGCGAAGGCCCGCTCGAAGTGCGTCCGCGCGGGGACGTGCTCGAACTCCTCCGTGTACAGCCACTCGGCGTAGGTCGCGAAGCCCTCGTTCAGCCACAGGTCCCGCCAGGTCGCGGGCGACACCGAGTTCCCGAACCACTGGTGGGCCAGCTCGTGGACGAGCGTCGTCCGGTCGAAGGAGGCGGCGGGGAAGACGGGCCGGGTCTGGGTCTCCAGGGCGTACCCGAGGGTCCCGTCGGCGGTGACGATCGCCCCCGCGGTGGAGAACGGGTACGGGCCGAAGCGCCGGGTCTGCCGGGCGAGGATCTCGGGGATCTCGCCCCGCAACGCGGCACTGGCGTCCGCGACGGACCGCTCGGCGGCGGTGAGCACGGGCGCGGTGGTCGTGCTCGCGTTCCCCTTCCCGCCCGTCTCCTCCGTCTCGTACCGGCCGATCGCGACCGTCGCCAGATAGCTCGCCATCGGCTCCGGCGCCTGCCACACGCTCGTGACGCGGCCGTCCGCCGTCGTGCGGCGGCTGGTCCTGACGCCGTTGGAGATCGCTTCGAGACCGGCCGGGACGGTGAGCGTGAGCTCGTACGCGGCCTTGTCGGAGGGATGGTGGTTGCCGGGGAACCAGGTCATGGAGCCCGCCGGTTGGCCGACCGCGACGGCCCCGTCGGCGGTGCGCAGCCAGCCCTCCTCGGAGCCGTCCGCGTCGGTGATCGCCTCGGGTACACCCGCGTACCTGACGACCGTCCGGAACTCCGCGCCCTCGCGGATCTCCTCGCGCGGCCGGAGCGTCAGCTCGTTCCCCGCCCTGTTGACCGCCGCGGGGGCGCCGTCGACGGACGCCCGGTCGACCGTGAGGCCGGCGAGGTCGAGGTTGAAGGCGCTGAGGTCCTGGGTGGCGCGGGCGGTGATCTCGGCGGTGCCGTCGAGCCGTCCGCTTCCCGGGTCGTAGGCGAGGGTGAGGGCGTAGTGCCGTACGTCGTAGCCGCCGTTGCCGAGCTTCGGGAAGTACGGGTCGCGCAGCCCCGCGGTCCCGGGAGTCCCCCGGACTCCGCCGGTGGCCTCGGTGCAGCCGCCCGCGAGCAGCGCGAGGGAGATGAGGGCGGCGGCGAGGCCGCCCGCTGCTGCTCCGGTCCGGTTGCGCGGTGTCACGTATCGATCCTATGCACCGTCGGCACAGAACCTGAGCAGGGCGGATACGGAAAAGGCGACGGCGCCCGGCGGGGGATCCGGGCGCCGTCGCCGGCTGTGGGTGGCCGGGGCTACTTGGTGAGGGCGGCGACGCCGGCCTGGGCGAACTTCTCGTCGAGGTCGCCGGAGGGGGCGCCGGCGACGCCGATGCCGGCGATGGGGGCGCCCTTGGCGGTGACGGGGGCTCCGCCGGCGAGGAAGAGGGTGCCGGGGATGTCCTTGAGGGTGGGGGCGTTGGTGAGGCGCTTGGCGAGTTCCGAGGTGGGGGCGTTCCAGGAGACGGCCGTGTACGCCTTCTTCTCGGCGGACTCGTAGGACTGGGGGCCGGCGCCGTCGCCGCGGAGGGTGACGAGGGTGTTGCCGTTGCGGTCGACGACGGCGACGGAGACGCGCTGGTTCTCCTTCTCGGCGGCGTCCAGCGTGGCCTGCGCGGCCTTCGTCGCGGCCTCGATCGTCAGGTGCGTCGACTGCTGGAGGTTGCCGTTCCCGGCGTCGGCACGGACCGCGGCGGCGGGCGCCGCGGCCGGGGCGGAGGCGTTCGCGGAGACCGCGCCGAAGGTACCGGCGGCGAGGACGGCGGCAGCGGTGGCACCGAAGAGGATCTTCTTCATGAGGAACTCCGTGAGGTGAGGTGGGGTGGGACGAGCCGCGGTGAGGTGAACCGCGGTGGGGAAGTCGGGCGAGCCGCGGGGCGGTGTGCCGCTCCCTCGCTCTGCCCTCCATCCTGTGGCCGGGCCCCGGGCCGGCCGGTCCACGGTCCGGCTGCCCTCCTCGCGCACACCGGACGACGGCCGGGTCAGCCGATCGGCTGATGCCGTCGTGGTCCCTCCGGGCCAGGATGGACAGATAGCACCAGGTCAAGTAGGCAGGGAGGCGGGAACGTGGCACGGCCGAAGAAGTCCGGCGGCAGGCACACCGCCCAGCCGGCCGGAAGCCCGACCGGGCCCCCCGGGGACCCCGCCGGAGGCGCGACCGGCCAGGACCCCGACGCCCCCTGGCTGGCGCGGGTCATGCACATCGCCTTCTTCCTCCTCCTCGGCGCCTCGCTCGCCCGCTTCCTGCTGCGCCACCCCTGGGAGGACCGCAGCCCCTGGATCGTCGCCCTCTCCGGCGCGCTCGCCTCCCTCTACCTCCTCGGGCCCGTCGTCGGCACCCGCGCCGCACCCCGCCGGATCGCCTGGCTGAGCACGGTCGTGGCCGTCTGGATCCTGCTCGTCGTCCTCGCGCCCAGCTTCGCGTGGTGCGCGGTGCCGCTCTTCTACACGGGGCTGCGGACCCTCCCGGCCCGGGCCGCGCTCGGCCTGGTCACGCTGCTGACCGCGTTCGTGGTCTTCGCGCAGGTGCAGCTCGCGCACGGCGGCTGGGACCCGAACCTGATCGTCGCCCCGCCGGCCGTCGCCGCCATCGCCACCGGGGTCTTCGTGTACTCCGACCGGCAGGCGGCACGGCAGCGCGCGCTGATCGACGACCTGATCCGCACCCGGCGGGAGCTGGCCGCGATCGAGCGCCGCGAGGGCACCCTGGCCGAGCGCCAGCGGCTCTCCATGGAGATCCACGACACCCTGGCGCAGGGCCTGTCCAGCCAGCAGATGCTGCTGCAGGCCGCCGACCGCACCTGGGACAGCGACCCGGCCACCGCCCGTCGCCATGTCCGTACCGCCGAGTCCATCGCCGAACGCAACCTGGCCGAGGCCCGCCGTTTCGTGCACGACCTGGCACCCGCCGACCTCGCCGAGGGCGGCGGCCTCGAAGAGGCCCTGCGCGGCCTGGCGGCCCGCGAGTCCGCGGCGTTCCGGGTCGACGGCATCGCGGTGCCGCTGCCCGAACGGGTGCAGTCGGCGCTGCTGCGGATCGCGCAGGGCGCCCTCGCCAACATCCGCGAACACGCCGGCGCCGACTCCGCCGCACTGACCCTGACCTACCTCGACGACCAGGTGGTCCTCGACATCGCCGACGACGGCCGGGGCTTCGACCCGGTCGAGAAGCCGGGCGGCGTACGGGGCCACGGACTGCCCGCGATGGACGTGCGGGCGCGGCAGCTGGGCGGCACCCTGACAGTCGAGTCCACCCCGGGCGAGGGCACGGTGCTCTCGGCCGCGATCCCGCTCTCCCTGGAGTCGTGATGTCCGTACGGATCCTCCTCTGCGACGACCACGTCGTCGTCCGCGCCGGCCTGCTGGCCCTCCTCGGCAGCACCCCCGACATCGAGGTGGTCGGCGAGGCCGGAAGCGGCGAGGAGGCCGTCGCGATGGCGGCGAAGCTGAAGCCGGACGTCGTCCTGATGGACCTCCAGCTGGGCGCGGGCATCGACGGCGTGGAGGCGACCCGCCGGATCGCGCCGACGGGGGTCCACGTCCTCGTGCTCACCACGTACGACACGGACGCCGACATCACCCGGGCCATCGAGGCGGGCGCCACCGGCTACCTCCTGAAGGCCGAGCGGCCCGAGGAGCTGTTCGCCGCCATCCACGCGGCCGCCCAGGGCCGCACCGCCCTCTCCCCGCCGGTGGCGAGCCGGGTCATGGACCGGATGCGGGGCGCGGCGGGCCCGAGCCTCACGGACCGTGAGCGGGACATCCTCGGCCAGCTGGGGCGGGGCCTCGGCAACCGGGAGATCGCGCGGGCCCTGTTCATCAGCGAGGCGACGGTGAAGACCCACCTCGGCCGCATCTACGCGAAGCTCGGCGTCGACACGCGCGCGGGCGCGGTCGCGGTGGCGAAGGAACGCCGCCTGCTGCCGTAGCGGCCGCCCCGCGGGTACGCCGCCCGCGCCCACCCGTCCACACGCCGTACGGGTACGCGCCCGCCCCCACCCGTCCACACGCCGCACGGGTACGGGTACCCGCCCACCCGCGCATACGCCGTACGAGCACCCGGCGCCGACGTGCTCGTCCACACCCCCTCGCGCCCCGGCCGTACCCGAGGCTCCCCCTGCTACTGTGCGTTGCCGTCCAACCGCACAGTGTCAAGACTCGGTCCCGTGGGAGCGCACGTGAAGCTCGCGATCGTCGGCGGCGGTCCCGCCGGCCTCTACCTCTCGATCCTGCTGAAGCGGCAGGATCCCGCCCACGAGATCGCCGTGTACGAGCGGAATCCCGAGGGCTCCACGTACGGCTGGGGCGTGACGTACTGGGCCGGGCTCCTCGACAAGCTGCGCGCGGGCGACCCCGAGTCCGCGGCGGCCGTCGCGGAGGCCTCCGTGACCTGGACCGACGGGGTCGCGATCGTCCGTGACGAGCGGACCGTCCACCGGGGCGACGCCGGCTTCGGCATCGGACGGCGGCGGATGCTCGCCCTCCTCGCCGCCCGGGCCGAGGAGCTGGGCGTACGGGTCGAGTTCGAGCACGACATCCCCGGCCCCGACGCGCCCGAACTGGCCGGCGCCGACCTGGTCGTCGCCGCCGACGGCGTCCACAGCGTGCTCCGCGAGGCCCACGCCGACCACTTCGGGAGCACCGTCACGGGCGGCCGCAACCCGTACATCTGGCTGGGCACCACCAAGGTCTTCGACTCCTTCAGCTTCGCCTTCAAGGAGACCGCGCACGGCTGGATCTGGTGCTACGCCTACGGGTTCAGCGGCGAGCGCTCCACCTGCGTCGTCGAGTGCTCCCCGGAGACCTGGACCGGGCTGGGCCTCGACACGCGCGGCGAGGCCGACAGCCTGCACTTCCTGGAGAAGCTCTTCCACGACCTCCTCGACGGGCACGAGCTGATCGGCCGCGACCGGGCCGACGACGCCGCCCAGTGGCTCACCTTCCGCACCCTCACCAACCGGGTCTGGCACCGCGGCAACCTGGTCCTCCTCGGCGACGCCGCCCACACCACCCACTACTCGATCGGCGCGGGCACGACGCTCGCCCTGGAGGACGCGCTCGCCCTCGCGGACGCCCTGCGTTCACCCGGGGACCTCGACACGGCCCTCACCACGTACGGGAAGCGGCGCCGCGCCGAACTCGTCTCCGCGCAGAGCGCCGCCCGCTACAGCGCCCAGTGGTACGAGAACCTCCCCCGCTACATGTGCCTCGAACCGGCCCGGATGTTCGCGCTCCTGGGCCAGCGCCACTCGCCGCTGCTCCCGCACATCCCGCCGCAGCTGTACTACCGGATCGACCGGGCCGCCGAACAGCTGGAACCACTGCGCCGCCTCAAGCGCTGGCTGGGCCCGCGGGTCGCCCGGGCGGTCCACGGCCGCCGCTGACCGGCGCGCGGCTCCGCGTGACGCGCGGGTCGACCCCGGCATCGCCTCGCACCGCGTCGGCTCGCGCGTCGAGCCACGCATCGCCCCGCGGTGACCGGCTCACACGTCCCGGCGGTGGACCGCGATCAGGGCCACCGCCACCGCGGCGAGCGACCAGACCGCGTACACCGTCCACGCCCCGCCCGCCGTCCACGGGAACTCCACCGGCACCGGCGAGTCCCCCACCTGCGTGAGCCGCTTCCACGCGCCCTGCGGCAGGGCGTGCAGGAACGTCGCCGACCAGCGGCCGCGCTCGTCGACGAGCGCGGGCAGCAGGAGCAGGACGCCGGTGAGGGTGACGATCGTGGTCGCCGTGTGCCGCAGGAGCGCCCCGAGTCCGAAGCCGACGAGCGCGCACACGGGGGCGAGCAGCGCGGAGGCGGTGACGGCCGCCGCCGCACCCGGGTGGCCGATCGACATCCCGGCGTCCCGGCCGGAGAGCACCGCCTGGGTGGCGGCGAACGACACCCCGGCGACGAGAGCCCCGTACACGAGCATGACGCCCGCCAGGACCAGCGTCTTCGCCACCGTCACGGCCCGCCGGTCGGGGACGGCGGCGAACGTCGTGCGGATCTGCCCGGTGCCGTACTCGCCGACGATCACGAGCGCGCCGATGGCGCCGGTCGTGAGCATGAACACCATGGCCCCGCCGAGCGTGAAGGCGTCCCGCATCGCCCAGATCGGCACGAAGAGCGCGCGGATGCCCTCGGAGTAGTGGGGGTGGTTCCGGTAGTCGGCGAAGGCGGCGTTGAGGTTGATGCCGAGGACGGCGAGCGCGCCGACGCCGAACGCCCAGGGGGTGGAGCGCAGGGACCACAGCTTCGCCCACTCTCCGGCGAGGAGGTCACGGAAGCGGGCGTTCATCGGCCCTCCCCCGCCCTCTGGTGCCCGGCCTTCCGGTACTCGACGCTGTCGGCGGTCAGTTCCATGAACGCCTCCTCCAAGGACGAGCCCCGAGAGGCCAGTTCGGCGAGCGGCGTGCCGTGCCGGAAGGCGAGCACCCCGATCCGGTCCGCCGCCATCCCGGTCACGGCGAGCGGCCCGCCCCCGTCCTCAGGGGGCCGTACGGTCGCCCCGGCGCGGGTCAGCGCGGCGGCGAGGCCCGGTCCCGCCGCCGGGTCGGCGGTCCGTACGGTCACGCTCCCTCGGGTGGAGCGCGCCGCGAAGTCCGCGAGGCTCTCGGCGGCGATCAGCCGTCCCCGGCCGATGACGACGAGGTCGTCGGCGGTGTGCTCCATCTCGCTCATCAGATGGCTGGAGACGAACACCGTCCGCCCCTCGGCGGCGAGCCGCCGGAACAGGCCCCGCGCCCACAGCACCCCCTCGGGGTCCAGGCCGTTGACCGGCTCGTCGAAGAGCAGCACCGGCGGGTCGCCGAGCAGGGCGGCGGCGATCCCGAGGCGCTGCCTCATGCCGAGGGAGTAGCCGCCGATCCGGCGTCGGGCCGCCTCGGCGATCCCCGCCTCCTCGAGTACCTCGCCGACGCGGCGGCGCGGGATGCCGTTGGTCCGGGCGAGCGCGGCGAGGTGCCCCTCGGCGGTCCGCCCGCCGTGCACGTCGTGCGCGTCGAGCAGCGCCCCGACGTGCCGGAGCCCCCGGGGCAGCTCCCGGAACCGCTGCCCGCCGACGGTCGCGGTCCCGGAGGTCGGCTCGTTCAGGCCGAGGAACAGCCGCAGGGTGGTGGACTTCCCGGCACCGTTCGGCCCGAGGAAGCCGGTCACGCGGCCGGGCCGGACGGTGAAGCTGAGCCGGTCGACGGCGAGGCGGCCGGGAAGGTTCCGGTCGTCCTGCGGCCGCCGCTCCCGGCGGAAGGGGCGCAGCGGCCGGTGGCCGTGACGTTTGGTCAGTTCGTTGGCTTCGATCACCCGGCCCACGTTGCCGGGACGGCACCCCCGCGCACATCGGCCCGTCGGCGAGGAACGGCCCGGTGGCAGTGGCCCGCGGGCGTACGCCCGCGGGCCGATGTCCGGCCCGCCGTCCCCCCCTACGATCAGCCCATGCCCGCCGACGCCCCACCCGCGCCACCCCCTGCGCCCGCACCCGAGCCCGGGCCCGCGTCCACGTCCACGTCCACGTCCTCTTCCGGGTACGGGTCCGGGCCTGAGTCCGGGTCCGGGCCTGAGTCCGGGTCCCAGCCTGAGTCCGGGTCCGGGTCCGGCTCCCGATCCGCGCCCGCGCCCGCCCCCGGGCTCACCGCCGCCCCGGGCGTCGGCCCCGGCTTCGGCGGCCGTGTCTCCGCGGTCCTGGTACGGGGCGCGGCCGTCGCGCACCCCTTCGTCCTCTTCGCCGGCGTGCGGGCTGGGCCGTTCCGTTCCACGGAGCTGCGGTTCTTCCTCACCGCCGTCGCCGTCGGCCTCCTGCTGCCCCTCGCCCGGCGCGGGCCCGGGGCGGCGCTCGGGCTGCTCCTCGCCGGCCTGTTCGCCGCGTCGACGACCCGGCCGGACGCCGATCTCCTGTACCTTCCGGCCCTCGCCGCCGACGCCTGCGTCGGCCTGCTGGCGGCCCGTCGTCCGCTCCGGGTCACGCTGCCCGCCGCCGCCGTGACGCTCGCCGTGCAGACCGGTTCGGCGCTGTACACGACCTCGGGTCAGGACGTCTTCGTCACCACGGTCGTCGCCCTGGCCCTCGCCCTGCTCACCGCCGGGCTGCTCGGCCACTCCTCGCGCGAGCGGCGCGCGCACGCGGCGGAGCTGCGCGCCCGCACGGCCGCCGAGGCCGTGACCGCCGAACGGCTGCGGATCGCCCGCGAGCTGCACGACGTGATCGCGCACAGCATCGGCGTCATCGCCATCCAGGCGGGCGTCGGACGCCGGGTCATCGAGACCCAGCCCGCCGAGGCCCGCAACGCCCTCGCCACCATCGAGACCACCAGCAGGGAGACGCTCGCCGGTCTGCGCCGCACCCTGGGCGCGCTGCGGGCCTCCGCGCAGGAGACCCCCGGGCACGCCCCCGCCCCGCGCGACCCGGCTCCGGGCCTCGCCGACCTGGACCGGCTCACCGCGTCGACGGCGGACGCGGGCGTACGGGTCGAGGTGCGGCGGCTCGGGGGTCCCGACCGGCCGCTGCCGCCGGAGGTCGACCTGGCCGCGTACCGGATCGTCCAGGAGTCGCTGACCAACGTCGTACGCCACGCGGGCACACCGGTCTGCCGGGTGACCGTGGAGCGGAGCGCCGACACGCTGCTCCTGGAGATCGCCGACGACGGCCCGTCCGGTCCCACCGGACCCGGACCCGGACCGGGACGGGGACGTGGACGGGGCCCGGCCGTGGCCCCCGGTCCGGACCCGGCCGCCGGGACCGGCCACGGGTACGGCATCGTCGGCATGCGGGAGCGGGCCACGCTCCTCGGCGGTCGTTTCTCCGCGGGACCACGCCCCGGCGGCGGCTACCAGGTGACCGCGACACTGCCCCTGCCGGCCGCCCGAGAAGGGACCCCCACCCCATGACCCCGCAGATCCGCGTCCTCCTCGTCGACGACCAGCCGCTGGTCCGGGCGGGCCTGCGGGTCCTGATGGCCGACAGCCCCGACCTCGCGGTCGTCGGCGAGGCCGGCACCGGCGGCGAGGCGGTCCGCCTCGCCCGGGAGCTGCGGCCCGACGTGGTCGTGATGGACGTCCGGATGCCCGGCATGGACGGCATCGAGGCCACCGGGATCGTCACGGCGGGCCCCGGCGCTCCCCGGGTCCTCGTCCTCACCACCTTCGACGACGACGAGTACGTCTACGGCGCGCTCCGCTCCGGGGCGAGCGGCTTCCTGGTCAAGGACATGGCCCTGGACGACATCCTCGCGGCGATCCGGGTGGTCGCCTCCGGTGACGCCCTGATCGCGCCGGGCGTCACCCGCCGCCTGATCGCGGAGTTCGCGGCCCGCCCCGAGCCGGGCCCCGTTCCCACCGCGCCCACCGGCCTCACGGCCGTCACCGCGCGGGAGCGGGAGGTGCTCACCCTCGTCGGCCGCGGTCTGTCCAACGGGGAGATCGCGGAACGGCTCCACATCAGCGCGGCCACCGCCAAGGCGCACGTGGCGCGCCTCTTCACCAAGCTGGACGCGCGCGACCGGGTGCAGCTGGTGATCCGGGCGTACGAGGCGGGCCTGGTGCCGTGACACCATCGGCCCTGTGCTCGACATCGGCTACTCCCTCTCGCGTCGCTTCCCCGACCCGCCGCAGACCGACTACCGCCACGCGGACGTCCACGCCCTGCGCCACGACCTCTTCTGCGGGGACGTGTACCTCGCGGACACCAAGACGGACCGCGAGGTGTCCACAGCCTGGGGATGGGTGCCGGTCCTCGACTTCGCCTGGGCCCTCTGCGACATCGTCGAGCAGCTCGACCAGGATCCGCGCGGCAACCGCTCGGCCAAGCAGCAGTACGCGGAACTCGACTTCACCGAGTCCTCGGACCGCATGCTCTTCGAGCGCCGCTTCGGCTGGGTGGACGTCGAGGCCGACTGGATGCCGGGCGACGAGCCGCCGGTCACGTTCAGCCACTCCGTGCTGCGCCGCGAGGCCCGCGACTTCCTGCACGACCTGATCGCCGACCTCACGGACATGCACGAGGGCCTCGCGGACAACCCGGCCATCTGGTCCCTCCAGGCCCGCTTCCCCCGCCTGCCCTGACCGCAGGGTCCCCCGGCACCGGACCCCCGCACACACGGCTCCCCGCACCGCGCCGGTCCGGCCAGGTCAGGTCGGTCCAGTCAGGCCGGTCCGGCCAGGTCCGGTCCAGTCAGGTCAGGTCAGGTCCGGCCAGTTCAGGCCCGGTCCGCGCCCCCCGCCTATCCCTTATCCCTTATCCCTCCACCCGCACCCCCAGCTGCGCCGCGAGCACCGGCGCCAGGTCGAAGAGCTGCGACGCGGAGATCACCGCCCCCGCGAGCGACTCCACGCCGCGCGCGATCTCCAGCCGCTGGACCCCTCTCAGGTCCACGTCCGTGAGCCGCGCCCCACTGAAGTCCACCCCCGTGAGGACGCAGTCCACGAACTCGACCCGTTCGAGGACCGCGCCCCCGAAGTCGGGCTCGCTCAGCACGCACCCCTCGAAGACGACGTCCTTCAGCTTCGACGCCCGCAGATTCAGGTAGTCGCTCTTCCCGCCCCGTACGACGACTCTCTCCAGCACCGCCCCGTGCAGCTGCGCACCGCCCAGCCGCGCGTCCACGACCTCCACGTCCCGCAGCTGCGCCCCGGCGAGGACCGTCCCCACTCCCCGTACGCCGGTGAGCACCGAGTCGAGGAAGCGGGCGCCCGTCAGGCGCGCCTCGTCGAGCCCGCAGTCGCGCAGCGCGCAGTCCAGGAACCGCGCGCCCTCCCCCGACTGGCCCGTGAGGTCGAGCCCGGTCAGTTCGAGGCCGTCGTAGTCCCCGTCCGGTTCGAGACCGCCCTCGTACGCCTCCAGGGGAGGCAGCCGCACCTCCGGCCTCTTCGCCCCCGCCACCTTCTTCTTCCGCGTCGTCGCCATGCCCCCATGGTGATGTACGCCACTGACAACGCCCCCGATGTCACGAACGCGCCCCCGCCGTCCGTCCCCCGTGCAGGACCGGGTCGAAGGCGGACACGAGGGAGTCGGACATGCGCAAGCTCACGATCATCGGCGGCGGCTTCGCCGGACTGACCGCGGCCATCACCGCCGCCGAGGCGGGCACCAGGGTGACCGTGCACGAGGCGCACCGGACCCCCGGTGGCCGGGCCCGGACCGCCGAGGGCCCGTACCGCACCAACGAGGGACCGCACGCGCTCTACGCCGGCGGCCCCCACTGGACCTGGCTGAAGCAGCGCGGTCTGCTCGGCCCGCTGGCCCCGCTGCCGGTCGCCGAGACCCTCCGGCTCCGCTTCCACCGCGCCGGCGTCCTGCGCCGCACCCCGCCGACGGGGCTGCTGCGCCAGTCCCTCCGTACCGCCGAGAAGGCTCCCGTGGACGTCGACTTCCACACCTGGGCCACCGGGACCGTCGGCGAGCGGGCGGCGCGCGAGGCCGCCGCGTACTCCGGGGTGGCGCTCTTCCACCACGACCCGGGCACGCTCTCCGCCCGTTTCGTGCAGGAGCGGCTGCACCGGGCCGCCTCCCTGCCGCCCGAGGCCCGCTACGTGCGGGGCGGCTGGGGCGAGCTGATCGAGCGGATGGTGGCGCGCGCGTGGGAGATGGGGGTGCGGATCGAGACGTCGTCGCGCGTCGACGCCCTGCCGGTGGGCGAGGGGCCGGTGGTCGTCGCGACCGCCCTGCCCGCCGCCGCCCGGCTCCTCGGCGATCCGTCGCTGACCTGGGAGAGCGGCCGTACGGTCCTGGTCGACCTGGCGCTGCGGACCCGGAAGGGGGACGCGTTCGTCGTCTCGGACCTGGACGCGCCGGGGTGGCTGGAGCGGTTCACGGCCCAGGACCCCTCCCTCGCCCCGGCCGGGCAGCAGCTGGTCCAGGCCCAGCTGCCCATCGGCCCCGGCGCGACCAGGGCGGACGGTGTGGCCCACGCGGAGCGGCTCCTCGACCTCGGCTTCCCCGGCTGGCGCGAACGGACGGTGTGGCGGCGGGAGTCGGTGGCCCAGGGGCGTACGGGGGCGCTCGACCGTCCCGGCACGACCTGGCGCGACCGGCCCGCGATCGACCGGGGCGACGGCGTGTACCTGGTGGGGGACCAGGTGGCGGCGCCCGGGGTGCTGTCGGAGGTGTCGTTCACGAGCGCGGTCGAGGCGGTGTCGCTGGCGCTGCGCGCGGAACGTCTTGACCTCAAGCATGCTTGAGGTAGGAGGCTCGTCCCCGTCACCCCGTCGTACGACGACGCCCGCGGCCGACCACGCCGGGTGACACGACCACGCCGGACGACAGGGGAACCGCCATGCACGCCATCCGCCTCCACGCCTTCGGCCCGGCCGAGAACCTCACGTACGAGGAGACTCCGGACCCGGTACCCGGCCCCAACCAGGTCCGCGTCAGGGTCGCGGCGGCGGGCGTGCACCTCCTCGACACCGCGCTCCGCGCGGGGATGACGGGCCCGTTCCCGGCCCCCGCCGCACTCCCCACCGTCCCCGGCCGCGAGGTCGCCGGCACCGTCGACGCCCTCGGCGAGGGCACCGACCCGGCCTGGCTCGGCCGCCGGGTCGTCGCCCACCTCGGCATGGCACCCGGCGGGTACGCCGAGCTCGCCGTCACCGACGCGACCCGGCTCCACGCCCTGCCCGACCACCTCGGCGAGGCGGAGGCCGTCGCCATGATCGGGACCGGCCGCACCACCCTCGGCATCCTGCAGTTCACCGACCTCGGCCCCGACTCGGTGGCGATCGTCCCCGCGGCCGCCGGCGGGATCGGCACCCTGCTGGTCCAGTACGCCAAGAACGCCGGCGCCACAGTCATCGGCCTCGCCGGTGGTCCCGCGAAGGTCGCCCGCGTCCAGGAGAACGGCGCCGACCTGGCCGTCGACTACACGGAGCCCGACTGGCCGGAGAAGGTCCGCGCGCACCTGGACGGGCGGGCCGCCACGGTCGTCTTCGACTCGGTGGGCGGCGCCGCCGGCCGCGCCGCCGTCGACCTCCTCGGCCCCGGCGGACAGCACCTCGTCTTCGGCTGGTCCGGGGCCGGACTCCACGACGGCGAGCCGCTCACCTACACACCGGAGGAACTCGCGGCGCGCGGCATCACCTCGGAGTCCGTCCTCGGCCCCGTCATGATCCGGAAGGCGGGCGGCGACGTGCGCGCCCTCGAACTCGCCGCCCTCGCCGCGGCGTCCGCGGGCACGCTGCGCCCGGCGGTCCACCGCTTCCCGCTCGCGGACGCGGCGGACGCCCACCGCGCCCTGGAGACCAGGGGCACGACGGGCAAGGTGGTCCTGGTACCCCGGGGCGCGCTCGGCGATCCGGCCTGATCGGGTCTGATCCGGCCTGGTCAGGCCCGGTCCGGCCCGATCCGGCCTGATCCGGCCTGATCCGGCCTGATCCTCAGGACGGGGTCCTACGGATCAGACCCCCACCACGTCCCAGGAGTGCGCCTTGTACTCCTTCAGGAAGTCGGGGTGGTCCTCCCACATCCGGGCGACGGAACGCAGCACGTCCCAGTTGTGCTCAAGGGCCTGGTCCACCACGGGCCGCAGCTCCGGCGCCGACTCCCGCTTCTCGACGAGCCCGCCGACGGCCGACGCGGCCTGCACGGTGTAGCGCGCGGCCCTCAGCGCCCGCGAGGTGTCGTCCATGCCGAAGCCGTGGTCGCTGCCGTTCGCAGGGTCGAAGAGCGGTGTCAGCCGCGCCTCGATGAAGGCCGTGATCCGCTGGAACCGCTGCTCGATGTCCTTGTTCATGCCCCCTTTCCTACACCCCCGCCCCACCGAGCTCCGCCAGCGCCCCGTCCGTCAGCCGGTACACCGTCCACTCGTCCTGCGGCCGGGCGCCGAGGGACTCGTAGAACTCGATCGAGGGCGTGTTCCAGTTCAGGACGGACCACTCCAGGCGCTCGTAGCCGCGCTCGACGCAGATCCGGGCCAGTTCACGCAGCAGCGCCTTGCCGTGGCCGCCGCCCCGGGCCCCCGGACGGACGTACAGGTCCTCCAGGTAGATGCCGTGGACCCCGCGCCAGGTCGAGAAGTTGAGGAACCAGAGCGCGAAGCCGACCACCTCGCCGGCCTCGGTCTCGGCGACGTGGGCGAAGGCGGCCGGGTGCGCGCCGAAGAGGGCCTCGTGGAGCTGCTCGGGGGTCGTACGGACCTCGTCGAGGGCCTTCTCGTACTCCGCGAGGTCACGGATCAGGGCGTGGATGACGGGGACGTCGGCAGACGTGGCAGTACGGATCATGGGCCCAGCCTGCCAAGGACGGAGCCGTCCCGGCCACCGGGATTCGAGCCCCCGGCCACGCCCGCACAGTCGATCAGTCCGGCTCCGGCCGCACAGTCGATCAGGCCCGGCCCCGCCCGCACAGTCGATCAGGCCCCGCCCCGCCCTCACCCCCTCCGGGCCCGCAGGATCCGCGCGACCTCCACCTGTTCCGCGTCGAGGCCCGGCTCCCCGTCCTCCACGTCCCACAGGCCGTTCTGCAGCACCCGCCCCAGCGTCCACGCCACCGCGCGCCGCCGGTCGCCGACGATCTCGGACAGCAGGTCGAACCGCCACAGGATGTCGGCCGGGTCCGGGTCGAAGCGGTCGATCAGCGCCGGGAGCAGGTCGAAGCCCGGGTCGCCGGCGAGCGGCTTGGGGTCGATGGCCAGCCAGGGTTCACGCTCGCCCGCGAGGACGTTCCCCAGGTGCAGGTCCCAGTGGAGCAGCCGGTCGCCCGGTTCGCCCGCGACCTCCCGCACCGCCGCGGCGCAGTCCCGCAGGACCGCCGCGTCGTCGGGGCCGAGGCGTTCCGCCGCCCCGGGGACGTCCGCGAGCATGCCGGCGGCGATGTCGCCGAGCCCCCGCAGCCCCGGCGGCGCGGGGACCGCGACGAGCCGGGCGAGCAGTCCGGCGACGACGCCGAGCGCCTCCCGGGTGTCGGTGACGGACGTCAGCGGCCGGGCCTCGTCGAGCCGCTCCAGGAGCATCGTGCCCGTACCGGCGTCGTGGTCGAGGAGCCGTACCGCGCCGGCCCCGTCCCAGACGCGCAGGCCGACCGGTTCGCCCTCGGTCTCCTCGTCCAGGTTCTGCAGCTTGAGCGCGGCCCGCGTGCCGTCCGCGGCCCGCTCGACGGGCAGGACCAGGGAGGCCACCCCGTACATGGAGGGCCCGGTGACCCTCAGCCCCCACCGGCCGAGGAACTCCTCGGCCGTCTCCGGCAGCGCGGCGATGAACGCCCGCCCCGCCTCACCGTTGTACTTGGCCTGCGACGCGGCGAGTTCCTCGGGTACGTGAATCACCCCACGACCCTAGACACCGGCGTCGCGCAGCGCCTCCGAGAATTCCGTCGCGTCGTAGAGGGCGTCGCCGCCCGGCAGCGGGGTCCCGTCGACGAGGACGGTCGGCGTGCCGCCCACCCCGGAGGCCTCGAAGGCCCTCTCGGCGTCCGTCACCCACCGCCGGTGGACGTCCTCCCGTACGGCCCGGTCGAAGGCCGCGCTCCGCACCCCCTCCACCTGGTCCGCGATCCGCAGCAGGTGGTCGGCCGAGTACCCGTCGTCCTTGGACTCCTCGCCCGGCTGTGAGGCGAAGAGGGCCGCCTGGAACGCGGCGAACTTCCCCGGCCCGGCGTCCACGGACGCCCGCAGCGCGTTCGCGGCCCGCGCCGAGGCCGTTCCGCCGGTCCGGGCGTCCAGGAAGGAGGCGACGACGTACTCGACCTTCACCGTGCCCGCCGCGGCCTCCTCCGCGAGGACCGTGCCGGCGTTCGCCTCGAACTTCGCGCAGTAGCGGCAGCGCGGGTCCACGTACACCGTGACCGTGTGCGGGGCCTTCGCGTCCCCGACGACGATCTTCGTACCGTCGACGGCGGCGGGAAGCCACGCGAGCAGCTCCGCGTGCTCGGCGGGGACCACGGTCACCGCCGCGGCCGCAGGCGTCCCCGGTTCCGAACAGCCCACCGCCGCAAGGGCGATGAGGCCCGCCGAGAGAGCGACGGCGGCGACCCGCCGGGTCCTGCGTACGGGCATGGGAGAGTCCTTCCGGAGCAACGGAATCCGCAGCGGCCACGCAGACGCCACGCACCCTCGAACCTAGGCCCGGCCCCACCGGGGAACCGCCGCCGAAGGACCCGTATCCACAGGACCAACGCCCCGGGTAACCTCCCGCCCACGCACCCGGAAGAGGGATACACATGAGTACGGTCAACGGCGGCATCTCGTTCTGGTACGCGCAGGACGGCACCCCCGCTCCCCGCGAACCGCTCCCCGGCGACACCAGCGCCGACGTCTGCATCGTCGGCGGCGGCTACACGGGCCTGTGGACCGCCTACTACCTCAAGAAGGCCGTCCCCTTCCTCAACATCACCGTCCTGGAGGCGAAGTTCTGCGGGTACGGGGCCTCCGGACGCAACGGCGGCTGGCTCTACAACGGCATCGCGGGCCGCGACCGCTACGCCCGGGCCCACGGCCACGAGGCCGCCGTCCGGCTCCAGCAGGCCATGAACGCCACCGTCGGCGAGGTCGTCGACGTCTGCGAGCAGGAGAAGATCGACGCCGACATCCACCGGGGCGGCGTCCTCGAAGTCGCGCTCTCCCCCGCCCAGCTCGCCCGCCTCAAGGAGTTCCACGCGGCCGAGATCGCGTTCGGCGAGACGGACCGGGAGCTGTACGGGGCCCGCGAGACCGCCGGCCGCGTCCGCGTCACCGGAGCCGTCGGCTCCTCCTGGACCCCGCACGGGGCCCGCCTGCACCCGGTGAAACTGGTCAAGGGGCTCGCCGCCGCCGTCGAGGCGCTCGGCGTCACCATCCACGAGTCGACCCCGGTCACCGAGATCAAGCCCAAGCACGCCGTCACCCCGTACGGCACGGTCCGCGCCCCGTACGTCCTGCGCTGCACCGAGGGCTTCACCGCCTCCCTCACCGGCCAGCGCCGCACCTGGCTCCCCATGAACTCCTCGATGATCGCCACCGAGCCGCTCACCGACGCGCAGTGGGAGTCCATCGGCTGGGAGGGCCGCGAGACCCTCGGCGACATGGCCCACGCCTACATGTACGCCCAGCGCACCGCCGACGGCCGCATCGCGCTCGGCGGCCGGGGAGTCCCGTACCGCTTCGGCTCGAAGACCGACAACGACGGCCGCACCCAGCCGCAGACGATCGAGGCGCTCCGCGACATCCTGGTCCGCTTCTTCCCCCAGCTGGCGGGGGTACGGGTGGACCACGCCTGGTCCGGTGTCCTCGGCGTCCCCCGCGACTGGTGCGCCACGGTCACCCTCGACCGCTCCACCGGCCTCGGCTGGGCGGGCGGCTACGTCGGCTCGGGCGTCGCCACGGCCAACCTCGCGGCCCGCACCCTGCGCGACCTCATCCAGCAGGACTCGGGCCAGTCGGGCCCGACGGACCTCACCACCCTCCCCTGGGTCAACCACAAGGTCCGCAAGTGGGAACCGGAGCCGCTGCGCTGGCTCGGGGTGCAGACCATGTACGCGGCCTTCCGGGGCGCGGACCGCCGCGAGGCGACGGGCCACGCGGCGACGACGGACCGGGTGGCGGTCCTGGCGAACAGGCTGAGCGGCCGGTGAGGCGCGGGGGCCGGCCGGCTCCGGGATGAGCAGGGGCCCTTCCCGGACCTGCCCGGACCTGCCCGGCCTATCCGACGGAGACGAGGGCCGGGGGCCGGAGGCCGAGGCACGGCGGCCGAGGCCCGGCGGCCGAGGCCCGGCGGCCGAGGCCCGGGGGCCTGGGCCCGGCGCCCGGGGCCCGGGGCCTCACTCCACCTGGATGCCGAAGTCCCCGACCAACTCCTCCAGCCCGCCCCGGTACCCCTTCCCGCCGAGGACGAAGTCCCAGTCGCCGCCGGCCCGCCGACGGAACGAACCGAGGACGAGCGCGGTCTCGCCGGGCCGCCCGTCGGAGACGACGAGCCGGTCGAGTTCGGCCCCGGAGTCGTCGCGCAGCCGGATGCCGGCGTCGGTGAACCCCCCGAGGTCCGCTTCGGGGTTCACCTCCGGGTCGACGGCCGCCACCAGCACGATGCGGTCGGCCCGTGCGGGCAGGGCGTCGAAGCCGACCCGGACGGCGGCGCGGTCGCCAGGCGCGGCGGCGACCATGGCGACCGAACCGTCCGGGGTGGCGGGGTTGTTGAAGAAGACGAACCACTCGTCGCCGAGGACCCGGTTGCCCGAGCAGACGAGCGCGCACACGTCGAGGGCGGCTGACCCGGACCACACCATGCCGAGCAGGTTGAAGTCGGCGTCGGCGTCGGCGGGAGCCGCCGCGGCGGAGGTCGCCACGGCGGGCGCGGGCGAGGTCCCCGGTCCCAACCGCCCCCGCAGACCGTGCTGGTGCAGCAGGTCGACGAGTTCGGTGCCGGATATCAGGGTGAGCGGCTTGCCGTTGGCGAAGGTGTACGAGCCGGGCCCGAACTTGGACGTGGTGACGAGGACGCCCTTGTTGGCGCCGGCGCCCTGCACGGTGCCGAAGAGGTCCCGTACGGCGGACGGGGGCACGGTGTTCCGGTACCGCTTCACCTGGACGATGATCGACCCGCCGCTGATGGGATCGGGGTCGAGCGCCTCGACGTCCACACCGCCGTCGTTGGAGCGCCGCGTGGTGACGGCCTGGAGCCCGCGGGCGCGGAAGAGCTCGGCGACGAGCCCCTCGAAGGCGATCGGGTCCATGGCGAGCAGGTCGGGCTCCTCGCCGTCGCCCTGGACGACGACGTCGGACCCGACCTGGTCGGGGCTGAGCATCGGCGCCACGGCCACCCGGTCGTCGGGCTTGGCGGAGAGCCGCCCGGCGAGGGCGCCGGTCAGGCACTCCACGGCGCCGACGAGCTGGAGGTTGAGCCGCTCGAAGACGCCCCGCTCCACGACGGCGGAGGCGACGCAGACCCTCCCGGCGAGCCCGGTGGCCGGGTCGACGCCTCCGACGTACCCGTTGAGCGCGACCTTCTCCAGGGCGCCGAACCGGTCGGCCGCGAAGAGCTCCCGCACGACGAGCAGCACGCTCTGGGCGAGCACGTCCCGGTAGAGGGCCCGCCGCTGCGTGACGGGCCGCGGGACCTCCTTCTCCTGGTCGGTGCTGGGCAGGTACTTGACGCCCTTGGCCTCGGGGACGACGTCGTACCCGGGCAGTTCCCAGTCGAGCACGAGGGCGCGCCCGCTCCGGTCGTAGGCGGCGGACACCTCCCGGGGGAACCCCTCGGGCCACCCGCCGGAGGCGAAGAGCACGGCGGAGAAGAAGTCGACGACGGTCTCGGACTCACCGGCACGGAGGGCCGTCTCGGTCCCGGCGACCCCCCTGTTGTGGGCCCGCACCTCGGCGAGCCTGGCGGCGGCCCAGACGTCGTACTCCCTGCGGTAGGCGGCGAGTTGCTCCATCCGACGGGCCTCGGCGGCCTGCGCCGCGTACCAGTCGCGCTCGAACCGGGCCCGCGCGTCGCGCTCGGCCTGGGCCCGCCCGGAAGCGGTCCAGGCACCGCCCTGGGGCTGGTAGAACCGCTGGTCGGGCAGGGGAACGGGCTCGGCGAGCGGCCCGGGCGAGAACGGCTCGACCGCCTCGTCCCGCCGCAAGGACTCCACGCCGAACGCGGGCGCCCGGCACCCCGCCCCCAGCAACCCTTCGAGCACCGCGACCCGCTGATCGAGCTCCTGGGTCCGCCGCAACGCGTCGGCCTCCCGCTGCTGCCGATACGCGGCCCGCTGTTCGCGCTGCATCCGGGCGACATCCCGCTCGTACGCCCGCTGCACCCGCTCGGCATCCCGCTGCTGCCGCAGCACCGCCTGGTGCTGCCCCTCACGCTGCCGCTGCGCCACCCGCTGCTGCTCGGCCCAGACCCCGATCAGCCCACCGGAACGCCGACTCATCCGCCGCACCCCTCCCCACAAACACCCCACGCCACCTGTACGCCCCCGTAACGCACAAGTGTCCCGGACCGACGCGACTCAGAACACAGAAACCAACAACGACTCCCGCTTCACACGTACGCCCGGGTCGCCCTGAGCGCCGCCGAACTCGCGCCGCCCTCGGGCACCACGCCGGACCGCACCCTCTGTCGTAGGCACCTGACAGGATCACGCCCGTGACAGCCATCGAAGATCTCGTTCCCCGCGTGGCGGCGAAGGCCAGGGCCACGTCGAGGACGCTGCCGCCCGCCGTCGGCGCCGAGCAGATCGCCGAGGCGGAGGCGGCTCTCGGCTTCGCCCTCCCGCCCCTGCTGGCGAGCCTGTACCGGGAGGTGGCCAACGGCGGCTACGGCCCCGACTACCAGCTCCTTCCACTGATCGGGCCAGGGCGTACGGCGCTGAGCGAGTACCGGTCCGAACGTTCCTCCTCGGCCGAGGAAGGGACACCGTACTGGCCGGCGGGCGTGCTGCCGATCCTGGACTGGGGCTGCGCCATGTACGCCGCGGTGGACTGCCTCAGCGAGACCGCCACGGTCCTCCTCTTCGAGCCGAACGCCATGACGGACGACGGAGCCGCCGCCTGGTTCGTGGACGCCGGGAGCCTCACCGAATGGCTCGAAACCTGGCTCGCCGGAACGGGGTGGTACCGCGAAGACGCGGACGAGGACGGAGAGGCGGCAGAGCCCACCCCGTGGGAGCTGGCCGCCTCCCGGCTCGCGGAGTGAACGAACACGGGACAACCGCTCGACCCACCCACCGAAACGCCCCCTCACCCACCGGCACGCAAGGCCCGACCGCAGCCGTTGATTCCTTGCACGGGTATGGCACGGACGAGAAGCGATCAGTCTGAGGCGCTGACGGTGTGGCCCAGAGCGACGAGCCCGAGTCCGACCACGAACACGGTGGGGCTGCCGAACCCAAGACAGGCGACAAGCACTGCGCCGCTTCCCCAGAGCCTGGGCCGACGGACCCGTCCCGCAAGCCATCGGCCCGGTAGACGTCCGAGCAGCAAGGCGTGGATGCCGAGAACCACGCCCGTGAGACAGAGCCCGACGACGATGACCATCACCGGTAGCAGCACGACCGCGAACGACGCTGACACGGTTTCCCCTCCGTACTGCCGAACCCTGATGCCAAGCCTAGAGCTGTGTCCAGCGGGAGGAGGATTCGGCCCGAGCCCCGGCAGGTCGCGATCTTGAAAACCGTGGTGGCAGCGATGTCCCCCCCGGGGGGGCGATGTCACCACCCACCGCAGGGTAAAAGCCTCTGACCAGGAACGACGGTCGGAGCCGTCAGCTTGTATCGTCGCTGTGAACGCCCGGCGTTCCCGGCGGCTCCCTGCCCCATCAGGCACCGAGAGGGCACGCAGAACACGCAAGGCCGTGTGCGATCACTCGGCGTTCAGCCACAGGAGGGAACGGCGTGAAGGACGAAGCGAAGACACTCGCCAAGGGGTGGGGGTTCTGGCTGTTGTGTGCCGTCATGACCGCCGACGACCGGCACAACACGGACATCCTCGACTCAGTCTCTCTGGCTGTGTTCGGGCTGTTCACCCTTGTCGCACTCGGCATGACCGTTCGCTTCCTGTACCGCCTCCTGACGCACCGGGGCCGGGGGCCGAAGTCCCTCGCTCCGGTGATCGACCGCGGGGAAGCCGCCTCCGAATCGCCCTGATACCGAGTCCTGGGCGAACGTCTGGTCCACGCGGGCGCGCGATCCCGTCGGCCGTTCTCGCAGAGCGGCACGGTCGGAGGGGAGGGAGCTCAGAAGATCAGGTCGTACGCGTTCCAGCCGCCGCCGACGCGGTGGCCTTGCGGAACTGTGCGGGCAGAGTCACGCCCCCCTGCGCCCGTCACACCGTCTGCGGACCCATGAGCCGGACCAGGAGGTCGTCGAGGCTCACGAGGCCGGTGAGTTCGCCGGACTCGTCGTGGACGACGGCGAGGGAGGAGCGGCGTCGGCGCAGTTGTTCGACGGCCTCGGAGACCGTGGTGCTGACGGCCAGTTCGGGTACGGGGCGGGCGAGGTCGCGGGCGGTGAGGGTCCGGCCGCGGGTGCGGGCGACCAGGGCGTCGCGGGCGTGGACGGAGCCGAGGACGCGGTCGCCGTCGCGGACCAGGAGGCGCGAGCGGTCGGCGGCGGAGGCCCGGGCCAGCAGCGCGTCCAGGTCGGCGTCGGCCGGGATCGTGACGATGTCCGCGGCCGGGGTCTGGAACTCCGCCACCGGCGTCTGGGGTTCGGTCAGGGAGCGGGTGATGAGCAGCGAGTCGGTCTTGTTGATCAGGCCGAGGCGCGCGGACTCCTCGACGAGGTGGGTGAGCTGTTCGCGGTTGTGGACGGCGGCCAGTTCGTCGCGGGGCTGGACGCGGCACATCCGTACGAGCCCGTTGCTGACCTTGTTGAGCATCCAGAGCAGCGGGCGCACGGTCTTGACCACGGCCCGGAAGGCCGGGGTGAGGAGCATCGCGGAGCGCTCGGGGTGGGCGATGGCCCAGGACTTGGGGGCCATCTCGCCGAGGACCATGTGGAGGAAGACCACGACGATCATGGCGACGGCGAACGCGATGCCGTAGCTGAGGGCCGCGGGCAGGCCGAGTTCGACGAGCAGGGGGTCGAGTTCGTGGGAGATCGCCGGCTTGGAGATCGCGCCGAGGCCGAGGGTGCAGAGGGTGATGCCGAGCTGGGCTCCCGCGAGCATCAGGGACAGCTCGCGCATGCCGGCGAGCGCGGCCCTGGCGCCGCGTCGTCCGTCGGCGACGGCCTTCTCGATGCGGTGCCGTCTGGCGGCGACGAGCGCGAACTCGGCGGCGACGAAGAAGCCGCTGCCGATCAGCAGCAGGACGGTGACGAAGAGCGCCATGGGGAAGCTCATGCCTGGGACTCCTCGGCGGCGGACGGGACGTGCTCGATGCGGACGCGGTCGGGGACGTGGCGGTCGAGGCTGAGGACCTCGATGTGGACGTCGTCGACCGTGAGACGGTCCCCGATGGTGGGGAAGCGGCCGAGGCGGTCGATGACGAGGCCGGCGACGGTGTCGTAGTCGTCCTCCTCGGGCAGCGTGATGCCGGTGGCGTCCTCGATCTCGTCGAGGCGGCGACCGGCGTCGATCTTCCAGCCGTCCCCGTCCGGCGCGGCCACGGTGACGACCGTGTCGCTCTCGTCGGCGATGTCTCCGACCAGCTCCTCGGCGATGTCCTCGTACGTGACGATGCCGGCGACGCCGCCGTGCTCGTCCAGGACGACGGCGAACTCGTCGTCCCGCTCCCGCATCTGCGCGACGGCCTTCGGCAGCGGCAGCGTGTCGGGCAGCAGGAGCGGTCGCCGGGCGGCCTCGCCCGCGGTGGTGGTGTCGAAGGCGGCCCGGGGCAGGCGCATCAGCTCGTTGACGCCCAGGACACCGGTGACGTCGTCGGGGTGGTCGCCGAGGACCGGGTAGTTCGAGTGGCCGTACGTGGCGATCAGCTCCACGGCCTCGGTGAGGGTGGCGTCCCGGCGTACGAAGACGGCGTCCACGCGCGGCACCATCACCTCGTCCATGGTCCGCTCCGAGAACTCCAGCGCGTGGTCGAGCAGCTCGGCGGTGTCGAGCGGCAGCTCGCCCTGTTCGTGGGACTCACCGATCAGGTGGCTGAGCTCTTCGAGGGTGGCGCCGTGGTGCAGCTCCTCGACCGGCTCGATGCCGACCTTGCGCAGCAGCCTGTTGGCCGCGCCGTCGAAGACGCGGACGACCGGACCGACGATCTTCAGGTAGACGAGAGTGGAGGGGGCGAGCGCCTTGGCGAGGCGCTCGGGGACCGCCAGCGCCAGGTTCTTGGGCGCGAGTTCGCCGAGGACCATCTGCAGCACCGTCGCCACCACGAAGGCGAGGACCACGGAGATCGCGGAGACGGCCCCGGCGGACAGCCCCGTCCCCTCAAGGGCGGGCTTCAGGAAGGCCGAGACGGACGGCTCGGCCAGGAAGCCGACGACCAGACCGGTGACGGTGATACCGAGCTGGGCCCCGGAGAGCATGAACGAGAGCCGTTCGAGGACCGTCAGCGCGCGGGCGGCCCGCTTGTCGCCGGCCTCGGCCTCGCGGGCGAGCGCGAGCCGGTCGGCGGCGACGTAGGCGAACTCCTGGGCGACGAAGTACCCGGTGCCGGCGGTCAGGACGAGGACGGCCAGCAGGCCGAGAGCGGCGTTCATCGACCGCACCCCTTCAGGGCGCGGGTGGACGTCGGTCTGGCGGACGCGGACAAGAAGGGGCTCCTTGCAGAAGGGACAGAGCGTTGGAAGGGAGTATCGGGGGTGGCGGGGCCGCCGGACCGGAGGCGGAAGCCGGCCGGGTCACACGGCGGCGGCCGGTCCGACCAGCTCGTCGAGGACGTCCTCCATGGTCACGTAGCCGAGGACGGCGCCGCCTGCGCCGGTGACGGCCGCCAGGTGGCTGCCGGCGGCCCGCAGCGCCGTGAGCGTGTCGTCGAGCGGGGTGTCGGCGCGGACCCGGGTCACCGCGTGCAGCGCGGTCCGGGGGAAGGGCCTGTCCCGGTCGGTGACGCCGAGGGTGTCCTTGATGTGCAGGTAGCCGAGCACGGCTCCCGCCGGACCGGTGACCGGGAAGCGGGAGTAGCCGGCCTCGGCCGCGGTCCGCTCCAGCGCGGCGGGGGTGACGCGGTGGTCGACGGTCACCATGCGGGCGGCGGGGACGAGGACCTCGCCGACGGGGCGGGTGCCCAGTTCCAGGGCGTCGCGCAGCCGCTCCCCGTCGGCCGGGGAGAGCAGCCCCGCCTCGCTGGTGTCGTGGACCATCCGGGCGAGTTCGTCGTCGGTGAAGACGGACGCGACCTCGTCCTTCGGCTCGACGCGCAGCAGCCGCAGGAGCGCGTTGGCGAAGGCGTTGATGCCGAAGACGACCGGCTTGAGGGCGCGGGTGAGGGCGACGAGCGGCGGGCCGAGGAGCAGCGCGGTCCTGACCGGGGCGGCGAGGGCGATGTTCTTCGGGACCATCTCGCCGATCAGCATGTGCGCGTACGTCGCCAGGGTGAGCGCGATGACGAACGCGATGGGGTGCACGAGACCGTGCGGCACGTGGGCCGCCTCGAAGACGGGCTCCAGGAGGTGGGCGATGGCCGGTTCGGCGACCGCGCCCAGGACCAGGGAGGAGACGGTGATGCCGAGCTGGGCCGTGGCCAGCAGCGCGGAGATGTGCTCCAGGCCCCAGAGCGTCATCCGGGCCCGCCGGTCGCCGTCCCGGGCCAGGGGCTCGATCTGGCTGCGGCGGACCGAGATCAGGGAGAACTCGCCGCCGACGAAGAAGGCGTTCGTCAGCAGGGTGAGGAAGCCGATGGTGAGCTGGACGGCGGTCATCGGGCCACTCCGGCCCGCAGGTGCTCCGCCCGGTGAGCGGGCTCGGTGAGGTGGACGCCGTCCGCCCGGTGAGCGGGCTCGGTGAGGTGGACGCGGTCCGCCCGGTGGTGCTCGATGTCGAGGACGTCGAGCCGCCAGCCTTCGAGCAGGATCGCGTCGCCCTGGGCGGGGATGCGGCCGAGGCGGGTGGCGATCAGACCGGCCACCGTCTCGTACGGACCTTCCGGCGCGCGCAGCCCTATGCGGGCCAGCTCGTCGATCCGTAGGCCCCCGTCGGCCTCCCAGGTCGTCCGGCCGTCCTCGGTGGGTGGAGCGGGCAGCAGGTGGGGGACCTCGACGGGGTCGTGCTCGTCGCGGACCTCGCCGACGACCTCCTCGACGATGTCCTCCACCGTCGCCACGCCGGCCATGCCTCCGTACTCGTCGATCACGACGGCCATGGTGCGGCTCGCCCGCAGCCGCTCCAGGAGCCGGTCAGCGGGAAGCGTCTCGGGCACCAGGAGCGGCTGGGTCACCAGCCGGGTGATCGGGGTGGCCGCGCGGGCGGCCGGTTCCAGGGCGAGGACGTCACGGATGTGGACCGTACCGATCACGTCGTCCAGGGAGACCCGGTAGACGGGGAAGCGGGACAGGCCGGTGGCGTACGTGAGGTTGGCGGCGTCGGCGGCCGTCGCCCGGGCCTCGAGTGCGCGGACGTCGACGCGCGGCGTCATGACGTTCTCCGCTGTCAGCTCGCCCAGGTGGAGCGTACGGACGAACAGTTCGACGGAGTCCGCCTCGATGGCGCCCTCGGCGGCCGAGTGCCGGGCTAGGGAGGCCAGCTCGGCGGGGGTGCGGACGGAGTGCAGCTCCTCGGCCGGTTCCAGGCCGAAGCGGCGTACGAACCGGTTCGCGGTGTCGTTGAGGTGCCGGATGAACGGACCGAAGGCGGCGGTGAAGCCCCGCTGGGGGCCGGCCACGACCTTGGCGACGGCCAGCGGGCGCGAGATCGCCCAGTTCTTCGGGACGAGCTCGCCGACGACCATGAGCACGACGGTGGAGATCGCCACGCCGAGGACGGTGGCGACGGAGGCCGCCGCGCCGCCCAGGCCGATCGCCTCCAGCGGGCCGCGCAGCAGCGCCGCGAGGGAGGGCTCCGCGAGCATGCCGATCACCAGGGAGGTGACGGTGATACCGAGCTGGGCGCCGGACAGTTGCACGGTCAGCCGCCGGACGGCACGCAGCGCGCTCTCGGCGCCGCGCTCCCCGGCGTCGGCGGCCCGTTCCAGATCGCGGCGCTCGACGGTCGTCAGGGAGAACTCGGCGGCGACGAAGACGGCGCAGGCCAGGGTGAGTCCGAGGGCGAGGAGCAACAGGAGGACCTCGGTCACCGTGCCACCCCCGCTCGCTCACCGAAGGTCAGTGGGCAGGGTCCGGCACGGCCGGTACTCGGAGGCTCCATCGCGGGCCCGTGGCTCCTTCTCGTGAACGACGTGGGGAGAGGGTCACGCCCCTCCCCGTACTTCTACACCCACTGTAAAGGACCCGGCTCCGGTGTCCACTGTTCACCCCGCTCACGGATTCGCGTCCGGCGGGAGCGGGGGGGGGGAGGGCAGGAACCGACGGGGGCGTGGGCGTCCGGCGGGAGCGGGGGTCCGGGGTACGTCCGACGGGAGCAGGGGCCCCGGGGGGGGCGTCCGGCGGGAGCGGGGGCACCGGGGGGGGCGTCCGGTGGGGTCCGGCCTCCGGCCACGGCACCCCGGGCCGAAAGGAGACTGTTTCCGGACTCCTTCTCCACGAACCCGCCGTCACGCCACCCCACTTCGCCGGGACACCCCTATGCTCTACAGCTGTGTAGAGGAAGTGCGTAGCGTGCGCACTCCCTTCGTCGACCCCTGGAGGGCTGCTTCCGTGGCTTCGATCGACCTCGACAAGGTGCTGGACAAGGCGTGGGCCGACAAGGAGCTGCCGGAGATCCTGGCCGCGCCGGTCGGGGCCCTCAAGGGCGTCTCCGACCGCGACGGCGAACTCCTCCAGGAGGCGTTCGGCGTCAAGACGATCGCCGACCTCGCGGAGCTGAAGTACGTCCGCTGGGCGCAGACGCTCGCCGCGCTCCACACCGCGACGAAGTAACCCGCGTACCGCCGTCGGCGCCCCACACCCCACCCGGGGCGCCGACGGCACCCGAACCACAGGCACAACTGAAGGAGTGGACGCCACGATGGTGTTCAAGAGGCTGCTCGGCTCGCTCGGGATCGGCGGCCCCTCGGTGGACACGGTCCTCGACCCGGGCGCGGTGACGCCGGGCGGAACGCTCAGCGGGCAGGTCCACCTCAAAGGTGGGAGCGCCGACTCCACCGTCGAGCACCTCACCGTGGAGCTCGTGGCCCACGTCGAGGCCGAACACGACGGCGGGGAGTCCGAGGGGACGGTGGTCTTCCACCGGCAGGTGGTGGGCGGGAGCTTCCGCCTGGCGGAGGGTGAACCGCGCAGCGTCCCGTTCTCCTTCCCCCTGCCGTGGGAGACGCCGATCACCGAGCTGTACGGCCAAGGCCTCGGCATCACGCTCGGCGTACGGACCGAACTCGGCATCGCCGGCGGGAAGGACAAGGGCGACCTCGACCCGCTCGCCGTACGCCCCCTGCCGGCCCAGGAAGCGGTCCTCGACGCCTTCGGCCGGCTCGGCTTCGGCTTCAGGTCGGCCGATCTCGAACTCGGGCACATCCAGGGGACGGGCCAGCGACTGCCCTTCTACCAGGAGATCGAGGTCACTCCCTCGCCCCGGTACGCGCACCAGGTCGACGAGATCGAGGTGACCTTCCTGGCCGGCCCGGCGGGAATGGAGGTCGTCCTGGAGGCGGACCGGCGCGGCGGACTCCTCTCCGAGGGCCACGACAGCGTCAGCCGCCACACGGTCGGCCATCACGACGTCGACCAGGTCGACTGGAACGCCGAGGTCGAGTCCTGGATGCGGCAGCTCGTCGAGCACGCCCCGCACGCTTCCCCCTCCCCGTACGGGTCCCCCGATGCCCACGCCCACGGGGCTCCGTCCACCGGCGTCGACCCCCACGGCCACCACGCCCACGGGACTCCGTCCACCGGCGACGACCCCCACGGCCACCACGGCGACGGGCACGGCCACCGCTCCGGCCCGGGCCTGGGCACCGCGGTCGCGGTCGGCGCGGCCGGGCTCGCCGTCGGTGTCGTCGGCGGCATGGTCGCGGCCGAAGCCGTCGACGAGATCGGCGACTTCCTCGAAGGCGACGAGGAAGAGGAAGAGGATCAAGGCGACGAGGGCTGAGACCAACAGCCCGCCGGGCGCCCACCCGCCGCGCCCCCGGGGCCCGCGACCGCACCCGGTCGCGGGCCTCTTCCCGTGGGACGGCATCGAGAGGTCGCCGGAGAGAGGCCGGCATCGAGAAATCGACGGCGAGAAGTCGACGGCGGGAGACCGACTGCGAGAAGTCGACGGCGGGAGACCGACGGCGACGACGCGGACCCGGCACTCTCGGCGGAGAGGAAGCCCGCCGAGGCCCGCGCCGTCATCCAGGCTCCACGTGCGGAGCTAGAGCGGGGTCGCCGCCTTCAGGATCAGGAAGAGCGTGACGGCCGAGTTCGCCGAGGACAGGGCGGAGACCGTGGTGCCGGCCGCCGCCCCCCACGTGGCCAGGCCCACGCCGGTGAAGAGGGACGGCCACAGGCGCGCGGCCGGGGCGGGGCCCATCAGAGCGGCCACGCGGCGAGGCACGGGACCGGCCGAGGCGAACCCCGCGAGCGTCACCGCGGGTGCGCCACGGGAGATCAGCGCGGCCTTGCCGACCGCCCGCGCCACGACCCGGCGGCTGCCGATCCGGGTGGCCGCGTCCTCGTCCGCCCACCGCTCGGTGGTGTACGCGACCGCCGTGCGCAGGGGCCGCAGGAACGGGTTGGCGCGGGCGGCGAGCTGCACGGTCAGCAGGAACCTGTGGTGGCGGGCGGTCAGGTGGACGCGCTCGTGGGCGAACAGCGCGCGGCGCTCCGGGCCGGTCAGGGTCGCGAGCATCGCGGTCGTGACCACGACACGGTCCTTCCGGCCCGGCAGGGCGTATGCGTACGGGTTCGCGTCGGGCAGCACCACGACCGACGTCGCGGGCAGCCCCTCCAGGGCGCGGCCGGCGCGGCGGCGTACGCGATGGTGCCGCCAGGCGGCCCTGGCGCAGGAGAGGAGAACGAGGATCAGGGTGGGGATGGCGACCCTGCCCGCGATCTCGTCAAAGGGGACGGCCTCGCGGACCTCCGGGTCGGACCAGCCGTCCGGCAGCGGGTTGCCGGGCAGTTGGGCGGTACCGACCACCATGAGCAGCGCCAGGGACAGCGTGCTGCACACGGCGAGCACCCCGGAGAGGCAGGTCAGCAGCCAGGTGGCCGTCCGCGGATGCACGTGGTGCTCGGCGAGGCGTGCGACCGGCCAGGCCGTCAGGGGCAGGACCAGCGGCAGGAAGACGAAGACCCCCATGCGGTCAGTCTTCCCCCTCCGCGGGCTCCTGAGCCAGCAGATCGCGCAGCAGACGCTCGTCGTGGGGTGAGAGGGCCGTCACGAACCTGGCCAGCACCGTGTCCCGGTCCGCCTCGCCGTCCAGGACCTTCCGCATCCGCAGGGCAGCGAGCCCGGCCTCGTCCGCGACCGCAGTCCACTCGAACGACCGGCCCACCCGCTCCCTGCTCACGGCGCCCTTGACGTGCAGACGCGTCAGGATCGTGATGACGGTCGTGTAGGCGAGATCGCCGCCGAGACGCTCCTGCACCCAGCCGGCGGTGCGGGCGCCCGGCGCCTGCCGCAGCGCGGCCAGCACCTGCGCCTCGAGTTCGCCCTGGCCCCGCCGTCGGGGAGGCGTGTCGTGGCCCTCCTGCTCGGCCTTCGTCATTCCGCCGCCCTCCCGTCGACTCGTCCCGCCCGTGTGGGGCGGTTCATCGTACTGAGACGACACGCGTCCGCCCTCCTCCGTTCGCCTGGAGTTGGCGGGCGACGCCGTCGAGGAGAGGGGGGCCCGCTCCCCACCCTTCCCGCACCTTCTACATCATTGTAGATTTACAGACTCCACCACGCTACGACCAGGAAGGAAGACGACATGGGTGTGAGCCTCTCCAAGGGCGGCAACGTCTCACTGAGCAAGGAGGCGCCGGGGCTGACCGCCGTCCTCGTCGGCCTGGGCTGGGACGTCCGCACGACCACCGGGAACGACTACGACCTCGACGCGAGCGCCCTGCTCCTGAACGACACGGGGAAGGTCGTCTCCGACCGGCACTTCGTCTTCTACAACAACCTCACCAGCCCTGACGGTTCGGTCGAGCACACCGGCGACAACCTCACCGGCGAGGGCGACGGCGACGACGAGGCCATCAAGGTCGACCTGGCGGCCGTGCCCGCCGACATCACGAAGATCACCTTCCCGGTCTCCATCCACGACGCCGAGAACCGGGGCCAGAGCTTCGGCCAGGTCCGCAACGCCTTCATCCGCGTGGTCAACCAGGCCGGCGGCGCCGAACTCGCCCGCTACGACCTCTCCGAGGACGCCGCCACCGAGACCGCGATGGTCTTCGGCGAGCTCTACCGCCACGGCACCGAATGGAAGTTCCGCGCCGTGGGCCAGGGCTACGCCTCCGGACTCGCCGGCATCGCGGCCGACTTCGGCGTCAACATCTGAGACACGGCACCGGTCAGCCCCCTCCAGAGAACGGAACACCGTGTTCGGAATCAGCGAGATAGCGATCATCCTGATCGTCGTCATTCTGCTTCTCGGCGCCAAGAAGCTGCCCGACCTGGCCCGCAGCGCGGGCAAGGCGGCCCGCATCCTCAAGAGCGAGACCAGAGCGATGAAGGCCGACGGAGAACCGGACCGGCAGGCCACCTACCAGGTCACGGAGAACCGCCCCCTCCAGGACCCGACCCCACGCGACGACCGACGCCCCGACACGGGGACCACACACCCCTGAAACCGAGGACACCTCCGGCCCGGCGCCCAACCCCCCGAAGGCGATCCCACGGAAGCCCACCCACCGCCCCGGACGCACGAGACCCCCGACCAAGATCGGCCGGGGGTCTTCGCATTTCCCACCTGGAGCCCCCTGTCGGGTTCGAACCGACGACCCCCGCTTTACAAGAGCGGGAGGGCGCACCCGCACCTGACGTGCACGGTTGTGGTGCTGGCTGGTCCACTGCACAGGCCCTCTAGGCGACCCTCGTTCCCCGTGAGTCCCCGCACGGTCTGGCACGGATGTGGCACGGCGATCTCTTCGTCCCGAAGCAACTCGGGCAGGTGCTCTGCCTCGGGCTGCTGCGCCTCTCACCTGCGTTGACGGTCCGCAGACGTTCGCGCTCGTCCGCCGGCGTTCGACGGTGTTGTCACGCAGTTAGACACGCACCCATACGCCAGGCCCGCGGCCGCCGAGCAAACCTGCTCAGTCGGACGAAGTAGCTGTCGGGACTCCTCCTGGCTCTGGCTGTTCAGGAACACCGTCCAAGTCGAGCTGAGGAGTGAGTCGATACCTGGCATGTTGGCCTTTGCCCGCTTGGGTGGGCTCGATCTTCGACTCCGTCTTCAGCGTGCGAATCCAGTGCTCAGCTGTCTTCGGGTTCAGATTGAGCAACTCGCTGATCTGTGCTTTAGACAGCTCGCCATGCACCAAGAGCAGCTGTGTGATCTGGCGGCGCCGGTCCGGGCGGGAGCGATGCTTCCCTTCTCTTCCCGCCGATGCCGCATAATCCGACAGGGTGTACCGTGCGCCGCCGCGAGTGCCAGACTGATCGACCAGCTCGCGAGCGACAAGGTCTTGCAGCTCAAAGGTTGCCGTCCGGCTGTCGTTAAGGCCGGTGGCGGATCGATATTTAGAGTTATCGAGAACTTCCCCTCGGCGCATCAGCGAAAGGGCGATGCACTGACTGTCCCGGAGGCCCTCACGCCCGAGCGCCGTTAGCCAGGTAACGGTGTCATCGTCGAGCAGGGTGTGATTGGGCATAATCACTTCAAAGGAGGTGGTCCGATCGACGAAGCGTGGCGGGCTCATCCCTGCTTGGCGGAATGCAATATTCATGGCCCTGATTCCCGATCCGCGGTTCTCGCAGACGGTTCGGTCCTCGCCAGGGACTGTGACGTCCTCCAGCAGCTTCATCAGCAAGGAGTTGCGGGCAGACGAGCGCCCCTCTTCGCCGAGGCGTGTGATATCAAGTGCCCCAAAAAGGCCGCCGGAGTTCAAGATGCGAAGCCGATCTGGGTACATCTCAACTTGGACCTGAGTGCCTCTTGACCCAGGGCTTAGATCTCGGTGAACCAAAGCGTTGACAATGGCTTCCCTGAGTGCTTCGGGTGGATACTCCCAGACGTCGCGGCGTCCTTCGCCAACGATCAGAGCCCGCCTCGACATGTTCCTCTGGATGGCCAGTAGCGCCTCTTTGGCCATGACCGGGATAGGGCCATTCACGCTGACGTTATCCAGGAAACGCACGCCTGTGGACGTGGACTCTCCACTCACGGTGGGGAAATGCACAAAGGTAAGATTGAGCTGAGGGAAATGCTGCTGAGGGTACAGGCCAAGGGCGAGAAGGCCACCCATTGAAAGTAGATCCTGGCCGACAGAATTGATCGTTACCTTGGTCATGCGGAGGATTACTTCAGGAGTTACTTCGCCGAAGATCCGAGGGTTGGACAGACGCATGCGCCTGACATAATCGTCGACTGCGCGCTCGTCAAGGTCGCTGATGCTTGATCCGGGAACCGGCTCATGGTCAAAGAGTGGCTGCCCTCGGTCCGAGATTAGCTGCTGTACTTCTTCGGGTGTGAGTCGCCTGTCGCCCTCGCCGACCCGAATATAGCTGCCTCGATTCATGCCAAGGGTGGTGCAATAGGCGGGCTTCTGCTCGCGTGGAAGTTCGCTGATTTCGGCAACGACGACATTCTTGCCGTCGAGATTGATCATTGAAATTACTGGCGAAATTGGAGGGGTCATGTCGGTCCGGCACATGGCTGCCAGATCGGATTGAACCTGGCCGGCATCCCTTACTCCCGTTACGGCGAAGCCAGCGCTTTCGTCTACGCCGAGAATCAGTGTTCCGCCTCCCGGGGTATTGGAAAAGGCGGAAATTGTTTCCTTGCAGGATTTAGGAAGCGCGGACTCGGACTTCTTTGCCTCGATGTCTGCTGCTTCGGCGCCGAGGGTGCGAGCCGAGGTGAGTATGTCGCGGAGCTCTTCTGGTGTCATCCGTCCACTTCGATCTGATTCGGGATGTTGTTACTTGCTCGCACGCCATGCCGCGGTCTCTCGGGTGCCAGATCGGGCTTGGGCTGCTGTCGTCTGTTGTCTCCCTGATCTTAGCGGAGTGGCCTATCTGGATGAATGGCGCGCTGCGCGTTCAAATTGGGCGAGATCACTGAGGGTTGGGGGTGCTGGCTGGGGTTGTGTCGCGTGGGGTGGATCGCTGTGACCTGCTGGTTCGCCTGGCTGGGACCTCCTAATCACCTCCTAAGTTTGG